>NZ_BLWF01000019.1 GCF_013167955.1 Thermanaeromonas sp. C210 | reverse complement strand
ATAGCCGGGGTTCAATATCCGGTGTTCCTTCCAGCAGAAGATATGTTCCAGGCGCAAGTGGGAGGGGATGGGGCGGAAAGCGGAAACCGGGTTAGCCGGGGGTATAGCAAACTTTTGGTTATAGCGCTCGATAAAGTTTTTAAGGACGGCATTAGCCTCTTCCAGGGTAGAAGCGCCAGCCAGGCGGAGTTCAATGACGAGCCTTTCCTGGAGGGTCTGGAAGGAGCGTTCGATGCGGCCTTTAGCCTGAGGGGAATGGGCGGGGATGTGCTGGGTCCCTAACTCGTTCAAGATACGGCCAATTTGAGTTAAAGAACGTTGTTGGCCGAGGAGCTGTTGTTCGATACTAGCAGTACTCTCTTCACCCTTAGGAGGGAAGAAGAGGGTATGGCGGTCGGAGTAGATAGCCAGTGGGATACCCTAGTTAATTACCAGGTCATAGAGGAGACGGCGGTAGCCCTCGAAATCTTCAGAAGGCCGGAAGAGGGCAGAAAGGATCTGGCCGGTAGCATCATCTATAGCTAAAAGCAATA
>NZ_BLWF01000018.1 GCF_013167955.1 Thermanaeromonas sp. C210 | reverse complement strand
AAAAGAGACATCCTCCATGCCGACGAAACTACGTTACAGGTACTTCATGAACCGGGAAGGGAAGCTACCACCAAATCATTCCTTTGGCTTTACCGTACCGGGCGGGACGGCCCTCCCATAATTCTTTACGAGTACCAGACCACCCGGGCCGGCAAACACCCCCGCCGGTTCCTAAAAGGTTTTAAGGGCTATTTGCATGTTGACGGCTATGAGGGCTACAATGGACTTTCAGAGGTCACCCTGGTGGGCTGCTGGGCCCATGCCCGGCGCAAGTTTGACGAAGCATTGAAGGCCCTGCCGGAAGATAAACGCAATGCGGCAGTGGCCGCCCGGGAGGGGTTGGAGTACTGCAACCGGCTCTTTGCCATCGAGCGCGAGTTGAAAGAGGCAACACCGGAGGAACGCTATCAAATCCGCCAGGAGCGCAGCCGGCCCGTGCTGGACGAATTTTTGGCATGGCTTAAGAAGCAGAAATCCCACGTACTGCCCAAAAGCACCTTTGGGCAGGCGGTTTACTATTGCCTTAGCCAATGGGATAAACTTGTCGCCTTCCTGCAGGACGGGCGTTTGGAACTCGAT
>NZ_BLWF01000017.1 GCF_013167955.1 Thermanaeromonas sp. C210 | reverse complement strand
TGGAGAAGGGCAAATTCATATGGCCTGTGGGAAATACTTCTTCCACCATCACCATAAGCCGCCGGGAGCTGCGCTGGCTGCTTGACGGCCTTCCCCTGAACCAGCCCAAAGACCATCCCGAGGTAAAGGCGCGCACCATTTTGTAATATAAAGCACCAGAAAGAAATATTTTCAGTTCCTGGTTGATTCTAGAGGAATTCGGCGCTCTGCGGCGAATCATTAAAGCATGAACACTGCTCAATCTATAGCTGCCATGACCATAGAAGAGCTGCAAAGCCGCTGCCTGCAGCTGGAAGAACAGTGTAGACAGTTGGAACAACAAAATGCCGAACTTACCGCCAAGTTAAATTGGTTTATGGAGCAGTTCCGTTTAAGTAAAAAGCGGCAATTCGGTTCTTCCAGCGAGCGGACTTGCGCACTACAAGAGCAGCTTTTGCTTTTTAATGAGGCAGAAGTGGAAGCCCGGCCGGAAGCAGTTGAACCTGATTTGGAGACCATCACCTACCAGCGCCGTAAAACGCGCGGCCGCCGGGAGATGAACCTGGAAGAGCTGCCGGTAGAAGTAGTAGAGCACCGCCTGCCGGAAGAGGAGCGGGTCTGCCCGTGCTGCG
>NZ_BLWF01000016.1 GCF_013167955.1 Thermanaeromonas sp. C210 | reverse complement strand
AAACTTTGCCCCCTATTTGCCGGATGAATAATTAGGTTTGCTTTAGCCCCTACCTTAGGTGATTAGGTAGGGGTTTCTTTTATGCTTACTGCCGTAACCCGCAAGGTGGGTTGTATTTGACGCTTACCTTACGGTTGCAGAAGACAAAGAGGCAGGAAGAGAAGGGGTCCAGCTCGAAGCCTTCCTTGACCAGCACCGCCAGGCCGTCGATGGACTTGCGCAAGTCTGTGGCGCCGCAGGCGAGGTAAACCCGGTCGATACCCACTTCGTTTAGCATAACGCCATCAGCACCTGTACTACCTGGGTGAGTAAGGTTGGGTCAAAGCCGGGTCTTACCTCGATGCTGGCCGGTCCTATTTTGACCAATAGAGCCTGTTCTCGGGAACCTTCCTCGCTTATTTCTACTGGCAGCCACCGGTTGGAATTCTCCGGAGGAGCTGGGGTCTGGTTCTTAAACTTCCGCAGCCAGTACCATAACTGCCTGGGGCTAATACCCTCATGGGAGGCGCACCATTCTTTAACGCTTTGCCCGCTTTCCCTGTATTCAGCTATGCGAGCTTCCCATAGTTTTTGTAATTCGGCTCTGGTCATAAGGGGAAATCCTCCTCAGTTCGTTTTCTGAGGAAGATTATCCCTTAAACTCGAGCACTGTGCCAAGGTGGGTTGTATTTGAC
>NZ_BLWF01000015.1 GCF_013167955.1 Thermanaeromonas sp. C210 | reverse complement strand
TAAGAAACGTCAAGGTGCCTATGTGCGCAAAACCTATGATACGGCTCGAACCCCTTTGCAGCGTTTAATAGACGCCGGGATACTAGACCCTCATACTAACGCTAAATTCCAGCGCGAACTGCAAGCTTTAATCCCCTTGTACTTCACCGCCAACTGGAGGAATTGCTCGCTAAAGGTTATACTGAGCCTTCTCAACAAAAGCAAGCCGCCCATTAAAACAATGACCCATATACAGCATACCCTCTAAAGCTAAAGGGAGATGATGGAACATAGTACCCCCTTCTACTATCGCTCTTTAGGTTAGGTCTTTATTTGAGTGAGCCTTCTTCCTTCGGTAAGGTTTTTATGTGAGTTGACACGGGCCCTGTAGTTCTGAACCTGTAGATAGGCCGGGATTGTAGTACTGACGAAGATAACGCTGGTACCAAAAGGGCTGCTGGAAACGCAAAAGAGAGTTGTCGAGGGAAGGACGCCTACAGCCGCTCAACCTGGGCATATCCTCGGGGAAATATTCAATTCATTCCCCCGTGTCTTTCCTTGGGGGGAAGATGCGGGTTAAGGCACTGATTAACAACATAAAGAGGAGGATAACCCCGAACATAGTAGGCAGGGCTATAGCCATAAGTTCCAGAGCCAGTCCTACAGTTCCCATTTTTAATCACACCTCCCTGAACCCAGTCGGCGGC
>NZ_BLWF01000014.1 GCF_013167955.1 Thermanaeromonas sp. C210 | reverse complement strand
ATCAACTCCTGCCGTGGTCGGAAACTCTGCCCCCCGTTTGCCGGATGAATAATTAAGCTTGTTTTAGCCCCTACCCCTTAGATGATTCGGTAGGGGTTCTTTTATGCTTACTACCGCAACCCAACAACGTGGGTAGTATTTGACGCTTACTTGGCAATGAACAACATCGGCGACGATAAACGAGTGGTCCCCCGTTTCGGTAATGGACAGCACCCGGCATTCCATATGTGCCCTGCATTCGGCGACTCCGCACGGTTTTACCTCCCGTGAGGGTATGGCGGTGAAACCGGCCAAAGTAAACTTTTTCTGACCCGGCTCCACCATGTAGGAGCACTTGACCAGCCTTTCCGCTATGTCCAGGTTCGGCAGGTTGATGACAAATTCGCCTTCTCGTTCGATATTTTTCAAGGTGTGCTGCTTCTTCGGACTGTTTAGCAGCGCCAGACCCACCCGTGGCGGATTAACAGACACCGGTGTCACCCAGCTGAAGGGGGCCACATGTGTTGTTCCATCCGGTTCGAGAGTCGTTACCAGGACGGGGTTGCTCGGCTGGAGAAAGTAATAACTCTCCGGCAGCCGTGTTTTTGGCAAGTTGACTTTGGCCATTCCTTTTACTCCTTCTTGGTGTTTTTTAAGAGCCATCTGCGCTGACGCGGAAATAAGAAAGGTGAAGGTATGAAGGGATTGGGGGAAAAAATTTTACCCCGGGAAAGGCATGAATTTGGTTGGGGTTGAGGGGGATTGGGTTTAAGGAATTAA
>NZ_BLWF01000013.1 GCF_013167955.1 Thermanaeromonas sp. C210 | reverse complement strand
ACCCTTTCTCTTCTTGCCTCTTTGTTTTCTGCAACCGTAAGAGGGACAAACTAAAGATCCTCCACTGGGAACACAACGGGTTCTGGCTTTATTACCGCCGGCTGGAGAAGGGCAAATTCATATGGCCGCAAGACACTACTTCTTCCACCATCACCATAAGCCGCCGGGAGTTGCGCTGGTTGCTCGATGGCCTTCCCTTAAACCAGCCTAAAGCCCATCCTGAGGTAAAAGCACGCACCATCTTGTAATATAAAGCATCAGGAAGAAATATTTTCACCTTATGGTTTATTCTAGAGGAATTTGGGCTGATTCGTCGAATTATTAAAGCATGGACACTGCTAAGTCTATAGCTACCATGACCATAGAAGAACTGCGAGAGCACTGTGCTCAATTGGAACAACAATGTATGCAGCTGGAACGGGAGAACGCCGAACTTACCGCCAAGTTAAATTGGTTTATGGAGCAGTTCCGTTTAAGTAAAAAGCGGCAATTCGGTTCTTCCAGCGAGCGGACTGAAGCACTAAAAGAGCAACAGCTTTTGCTTTTTAATGAGGCGGAAGTGGAAGCCCGGCCGGAGGAAGCTGAACCGGATTTGGAGACCATCACCTACCAGCGCCGTAAAGGGCGCATTCGCCGGGAGATGAACCTGGAAGATTTACCGGTTGAGGTGGTAGAACACCGCCTACTGGAAGGAGAAAGGGTCTGTCCCTGCTGTGGCGGTCCCTTACATGAAATGAGCACCGAAGTGCGGCAGGAGCTCAAAATTATCCCGGCCCAAGTGAAAGTAGTTAAACACGTGCGCTACGTTTATTCCTGCCGC
>NZ_BLWF01000012.1 GCF_013167955.1 Thermanaeromonas sp. C210 | reverse complement strand
ATAAACTGCCTGATGGTCGCTTGTATGTGGGATGGAAGGGAAATATATACTCGTTAGAGCCCTTGGAGTTCACAACTTCCTCTAAAACACGGAGTAATACTGAGCCTGCCCTTACTCCCCAAATCGGCGAAAAGGCAGGCTCTACTTTGGTCCGTAGGCCCGCTAAAGACCATCCATGGCGTAAGCCATGGAAACCCCGCAGGCCTAATTATACCACTTCTACTCTAACAGAATCACAGACGAATTTTACCTGACATTTTCATTGACGCTTGACACGACGCGAGGTCCTGACCCATCCCCAGTTTCCCTTCTAGGCCTCCTTGACTTCCCTCGCTTCGGAAACCCTCGCGGGCCAAGACTGGTACTCGATTTTCGGACGCCGGCGGGATCCCCGGCTCCTTCGGCTTCCGTGCTACACAAGCCGGCCGCAGAGCCCCCTTTAGGGCTCGGGTCCGCCCCGTGTGTCCCCCCTTTCGACTTCGTACGGTCCGGCTGCCGCTTGCGGCTTAGTCCCTCCCTTTCGAGGCAGGGCAGGCCACTCCGCCAAACGAGGGAGAATAAATCGACCTGAGGCGACCCCGGTGAAGAATACCGGTATACCCCACCAACCGATGCCCTGCCCCCTGGGGTGCAGGGGGAGGCCCGACCGACCCGAGGGGGCCGAGGAGACCTGCGGATTTCCGCGGGTCTCCCCAAAAGGTGGTAAACCGCCAGCCGTCAAAACTGGACCCGGGCCTACTCCACAATTTTGGTTACCACGCCGGCGCCGACGGTACGGCCGCCCTCCCGGATGGCAAACCTTAACCCTTCTTCAATGGCAATGGGGGTGATCAGCTCGATGCTCATCCGGATGTTATCCCCAGGCATGACCATCT
>NZ_BLWF01000011.1 GCF_013167955.1 Thermanaeromonas sp. C210 | reverse complement strand
TTTTGACTTGTGATATACTGGCATTGGTGGCGGTTACCTCCTTTTGTATGGATTGTCCACCTCTGTTATATCACAGAGGATTGAGGGACCGCCACCTTCATTTTCCACGATTTTTGGGACAACGCCCCAGTCAAACATCAGACATACAACATCCAATCTTTAAAGGTGATGACTATTGATTGGCGGGATAAGGCGGAAATTAACCGATGAAGTTGCTGAATATATTATTCAAAAAATAAAGGAGGGCAGTTACAAGGTTGGCGACAAATTGCCTACGGAATTGATTTTGGCTCGCGAGCTCGGGGTAAGCCGGGGAACATTACGCGAAGCCATTAATAAACTTAGTTCCATGGGAATATTAGACGTCAGGCAAGGGGAGGGTACCTTTGTCAAAGAAACCTCGGTTAGTTCCATAATGGATTCTCTGAAGCGGCTACTGAATATCGATTATGGTACCCTCCAGGATTTGTTGACAGCGCGTCTTTTTATTGAAAAGGGCCTGGTTTCCCTGGCGGCCGGGAGAGCAAAAGCCGGAGACATAGCTAGTTTAAGAACAATACTAACAGCAATGGACGAAGCTGTGGCTAATAAAAATGCACTCGAGTTCAGTCGCCTGGACGAACAGTTTCATTTTGAGCTGGCAAGGATAGCCAAAAATAAAGTGTTAGAAAAAGTCATGGAAGCCATCCGTCACTTAATTACCACCCAACAGCAATATATCAATATAGTGCCGGGCATAATCGAAAAATCCAACGAACACCATCAGCGGATCGTAGACGCTTTAATAAAAAAGGATGTCAGCGGCGCTGAGGCTATAATGACGGAGCATATTATCTTCGTTATGCAAGCTGTAGAAAAAGAGTACAAAATAACAAATGAGGCGAGTCGCAGTATAAATAAATAGCGGGAGAATAGCATTTGTGAGGGAGAGCAATGGATGTCCACATAGCCTATGGAAAAGGAAAGATGCTTTTAAAAATACCGAGCAGCAATGTAACTGTTATTGAGCCCATTGACGTACCCGGAGTACCTGATGAAGAAGAAGCCCTGAAGACGGCTTTAGAGCATCCTATTGGAACTCCAGCCTTACGTAACATCGTCAAAAAAGGCGAAAGTGTTGCTATAGTCATTTCTGATAAAACTAGACCTACGCCTAGCCATAAAATCGTTCCGGTTATTATTGAGATTCTTAAACAAATACCTTGCGGCGAGATAATCATTATCAATGGGACGGGGACTCATAGAGCAAACACCCCTGAGGAATTAAAGGAAATGCTAGGCAGCAGCATAGTAGATAGGTTTAAAGTAATTAACCACGACTGCCATGATGAAACCCAGCTCACATATCTCGGAACGACCAAACGTAATACTCCTGTCTGGCTTAATTCTACTTACGTTAAAGCAGAACGCAAGATTGTAGTCGGATTTATTGAACCACACTTTTTTGCCGGCTTTTCTGGCGGACCCAAGGGTGTTGTTCCGGGGGTTGCTGGAATTAAAACCATTATGCGCTTGCATCGAGCTGCGTTTATTGAGGATCCCCATTGCACGTGGGGCGTTTTAGAAAACAATCCCGTGCAAGAAGACGTTACGGAAGCCTGTCTGATGGCCAAACCGGATTTTTGCATCAATGTCAGCCTCAATCGTCAGTACGCTATCACCGGGGTCTTTGCTGGTGATGTAATTAAAGCTCATCGTCAGGGCTGCCTGAGGGTAAGGAAGGCTTCGAGCTGGACCCCTTCTCTTCCTGCCTCTTTGTCTTTTGCAACCGTAAGAGGGACAAACTGAAGATTCTCCATTGGGAGCACAACGGGTTTTGGCTTTATTACCGCCGGCTGGAGA
>NZ_BLWF01000010.1 GCF_013167955.1 Thermanaeromonas sp. C210 | reverse complement strand
CTGCCCCCCGTTTGCCGGATGAATAATTAAGCTTGTTTTAGCCCCTACCCCTTAGATGATTCGGTAGGGGTTCTTTTATGCTTACTACCGCAACCCAACAAGGTGGGTAGTATTTGACGCTTACCTTCCTTTGGCTTCTCCGATTTAACCACTTGAAGAGCAAGGACCTTGCAATATGGTAAGCGGTGTTTTATAGCGCTCCTAAGTTTATCAGTTGCCGGGGTTTCCCGATTGGTGGCTCCGCATAAAATCTAGGTTTGAGGGGTAAATAGAGCCAAAATGTAGTGGCAACTAAGTTTGTCAGAGAGCAAATATTATCTAGACAACAGGCAATAATAGTGGTATCATCTAAGCATGTTCATCAAAATAACCAAATCCAAAAACTATCAATACGTTCAACTGGTGCAGTCTTACCGGGAAAATGGTGTTGTTAAACACAAAGTACTCCTTAATCTCGGTCGCCTGGACGAGATCGAAAACAACCCCAGCTTTCAAAGGCTTGGTAAGCGCCTTTTAGAATTGTCCAAGGCCAGGGAGGTGACCAGTTTAGAGAACTTTTCTGAGGCGCAGATCAAGAACTGGGGTTATGTGGTCTACCCAGAAGCTCTGGAATCAATTTGAATTACCCAAACTTCTCCGTAACATTAGCGCCAAACGCAAGATACAATTCGACTTAAGTGGAGCCAGTTTTCTTATGGTCGTCCAGCACCTCCTTGAACCCAGGAGCAAATTAGGTACCTACATGCATCAGCACCGTTATGCCAGTTTACCCGAAGTGGGCTTGAACCACCTTTACCGCTCCTTGGACCTACTCTGCGAGTATAAAGAATTGTTGGAAGAGGAGATGTTCAAAAAGAACCGCCACCTTTTTAACATGCAGGTAGATGTAGTTTTTTACGATGTAACGACCTTTTCCTTTGCTAGCGTCGAGGCCGATTCTCTTCGTGATTTTGGCTTTAGTAAAGACGGCAAGTTTAATGAAGTCCAGGTGGTACTGGGCCTGCTTATCGATTGTGAGGGCCGGCCGATTGGTTATGAGCTTTTCCCTGGTAATACCTTTGACGGTAAGACCCTGGAGGTAGCCTTAGAAAAGTTGGAAAAACGTTTTGGCCTGCGCCGGGTGATTATCGTCGCCGACCGGGGGATTAATAGCAAGCTCAATTTAAAGCGCATAGTGGAACGGGGCTACAGCTACATCTTTGCCGCCCGTATCAAAAACATGAAGAAAGAGATTACTGATATGATATTAGACGAAAACGGCTACCAGGAGATAAAGGACGAGGAAGGAGAAGTTATCCGCTACAAAGTTATCGAGTACATAAACGAGTTCACCGCCGAAGGGGAAAAATACAGGTTACCGGAAAAGCTAATCGTCACCTACTCCAGCCGGCGGGCGGAAAAAGACCGGGCTGACCGGGAAAGGTTAATTGAGAAAGCCCAAACCCTTTTAGAAAGCAAGGCCCAAATCCGGGCCAGCAACAAACGCGGTGGTAGGAAATACCTCAAAGAAGTTAACTGCACCGGGACATGGATACTAGACGAAGAAGCAATTAACCGGGACCAACAATTTGATGGCTATTACGGCATTCAGACCAGCGAGAAAGAAATGAGTGCCCGGGACATCCTGGAGGCTTACCACAACCTGTGGCGGATTGAAGAATCTTTTCGTCTTATGAAAAGCACCTTGGAAGTCCGGCCGGTTTTTCACTGGACCGAAAGGCGGATTAAGGGACACTTTGTGGGCGTTGTCCCAAAAATCGTGGAAAATGAAGGTGGCGGTCCCTCAATCCTCTGTGATATAACAGAGGTGGACAATCCATACAAAAGGAGGTAACCGCCACCAATGCCAGTATATCACAAGTCAAA
>NZ_BLWF01000009.1 GCF_013167955.1 Thermanaeromonas sp. C210 | reverse complement strand
TCTTGCGGGAAACAGTTCGTATGTACATGTCTATATTATAGCCCATGTACTACCTTATCATCAAGGGATAAACTCTCAATCGTGTGCCTATACAGTTTTTCATTTTTGGACTTCCCCGAAACCGAAACCCCTTGATTTATAAGGCTTCTTCACCTAAAAAGCACCCATTTTTGCCTAGCAACTGTCGAACTCGGGTTATTTTTATGAGCACCGGGAAGAACGGTCTGCCTGGGAGGTTGGACGGAGGAATGATACCAAAGAAATACTCACCATATTTGGCCCAGTTAGGTACAAGAGCACCTATTACAGGCATAAAGAGACAGTTGTATCCGGAAGCCAAGTTAGGGGTGAGCGCAGAAGGGCATGTAAGCCATGTTTTATCTGCCAGGCTTTCTAGCCGGCCCATGGCCTGGAGCGCCAAGGGCATAGACCATATGGCTCGGCTGCGGGCGATGAAGGCAAATGGTATTTCGGTGCGCGAGGTATATATCAACAAACACCGGCGAGAGCTTAAATCCTTTAAGGTAAGCGAGAAAGCGTTGAAGCAGGAGTGGGGGAGGCTAAGGAAGGTATCTGGGGAGGTATACGATAACCTACCTGCATTAAGGGGGCCGGTAAATGAGTTAACGAAAACTCCAAAGGCTTTAAGCCGGAATATCTCTTTAATCTGGTAGCTCTGGCAGCTCATACTTTTGCTGTGACGGTGAGGATGTAGGGCTACTTTAGGCTATTGATGTATGCGCTTAAGCTATATGTCCCCTGTAGGGCGGCAGCCTAGAGGAAATCTCAAACTCAGCACCAGTTTGGTTCAATATAATCCTCATGGACATCTCTAAGTCGGACTAGAGTGCGCAGGAAAACGATAAATACTCCTACAGTTGGTTGACACAATCAACCTGGTGGATAATAATTCCATGCTGCAATGATACTGTGGTATACTTAAATTAGTGGAACTGCTGGAAAGAGAATGAGGGACGAGGCTGATAACGCTATTTTAGCAGGGGGGCTAAATATGGGTACCCAACCTGACGAGCTTGCTGCTTATTACGCCAGGAAATACCCTTTTACTTTTACAGAGGATTTTTCGCAAAATGACCCGTCCCTTACCGAACGTTATAAGGAAGCCTGGAAAGTTGCTGCAAGAGCTGCGGCCATCTTAAAAGAGAGATATGGTGCCCAAAAAGTGGTGGCCTTCGGCTCCCTTGTAGACCGTTCCCGCTTTACGCGCTGGTCAGATGTTGACCTGGCAGTGTGGGGCATCCCGGACGAACGGTTTTACGCCGCAGTAGGGGCGGTGACAGGTTTAAGTGAAAAGTTCAGAGTTGACCTGGTTGACCCGGAAGCCTGCCGGGAATCCTTACGCAGGGCTATTGAAAGTGAAGGGGTTGAACTATGAAAAAGAAATACCTTGCCCTAGCCGGCCGTATCCGGGAGGAGATCGTTGAAATCAAGCAGGCAGTCGACCGGGCCCGAAACGGATGGGACCGCTACAAACTGACAGGGGATGATTTTTACCTGGACAGCGTAGCCTTTAACCTCCACAGCTTCTATACAGGACTGGAAAGAATTTTTGAACTAATTGCCGTCAATGTGGAGCAAAGTAAGCCGGAAGGAGAAAACTGGCATCAGGAACTCTTGCGCCAGATGGCGGTTGAGATTGAACTGATACGTCCCCCTGTCATCTCCAGGGAAACCAGGATCAGCCTGGATGAATACAGGGGCTTCCGGCACGTTGTGCGCAACGTATATACCTTCCATCTTTCTCCTGCCCGTATTGAGCCCTTACTGGATAACCTGCCTCGGGTTTTTGACCGCGCCAAAAAGGAGATGGAATGTTTCCTTTCATTCCTTGAAGCCAGGGGTCAAGAAAAAGAGTGAAAGCCTCGCTGCTTTTTAGATGCTTTTCAGCCGTCAGCCGTCGGCCAGGTCTCGGAGCATGTCCTAAACGTCGTGGAATTTTGGTGGCGCCCTCTTTCGCGTTTTTTAAGCTGTTTTCACCTTCCTGGAAGTTTCTGGCGTGGTAATGACTTCCAGTAAAGCCGTGGCCAATAAGGGTAACTCTCGGTATCCTTTGATGCGGTTAAACCCCTTCTCGGCCTGAAGCAGTCCAGCTGCAGCCCAGCGCAAAACCTGCATCCCATTTCGCCACCTCTTTACGTTCC
>NZ_BLWF01000008.1 GCF_013167955.1 Thermanaeromonas sp. C210 | reverse complement strand
CGAGCTTCCCATAGTTTTTGTAATTCGGCTCTGGTCATAAGGGGAAATCCTCCTCAGTTCGTTTTCTGAGGAAGATTATCCCTTAAACTCGAGCACTGTGCCAAGGTGGGTTGTATTTGACGCTTACGGGCCAGTGGAGTTTCGGGCGGCTGCGCGATCTTCTGGAGTACAAACTGAAGCGGCACGGCATATCTCTGGAGAGGATCGGAGAAAGGGACACATCCGGGACGTGTCCGAAGTGCGGGCACTATACCAGGCAGAGCGGCCGCATATTCCGGTGCGGGAATTGTGGCTTCAGCGGGGTTCACCGGGATGTGGTAGGCGCTTCGGGCATACTGGACCTAGCTGTGAACGGGCGGTTTACTGAAGGGCGTATCCTGCCGGGGAAGGTGATATATTTACGGCCGGCAGTACTTGCCCCGGAGGGCGCGAATAAAGAGGCCAAGGCCGCATAGAGGACGTATCTACGCTGAGTAGTAGACGCCCATGGACCGGGCCATCCGGCGTCCGGGGTTTACCTGGGCGCTTGGATGTAGCGCACTGAGGGGGAGTAAAACCTGTCTTCAGGCAGGCATCTCCCGGTGAGGTGCTGAGGACCGCAGGGGCGGGCTGGCAGAGCGCCCCCGCATCCCACACTACTGGAAGGACTGGAAAACAGGCAAACGCTTCTTTAAGCTCATCCCCGTCAAGGCAGCCGCTTCGTACTCCCTCACCACGAAAACTCTCGACCTCACCCTGCCGAAGGACCTCCGGAGCGGGTACTCCGGTGGAATAGACACCAGTGGGAAAGCCGCCCCGAATCCGCTGTCGGTACGCCCTTAAGGGTGGCAAACAGCGTTCCCCAAGCGGCCTGAGCCGCTTTCAGGAACACCCTGGCTTTAGCCATGGGATGGAAGTCAGCGGGCAAGCAAGTCCTTCAGTGCGTCTAACAAACTGGAATAGCGGAACCGATACCCCGCATCAATAAGGCGTGCCGGGATTACACGCTGACCGGTGAGTAGCATCTCTGCCATTTCTCCTAGTCCTGCTTTAAGGATTATCGCTGGCACGCGTAGCCAGGAGGGGCGTTTCATGACTTGGCCTAGGGCGGAGGCGAACTCCATTTGGCGTACCGGGTGAGGTGCAGTTACGTTTATAGGACCCTCCAATGTGGGTTGTTCCAGGGCAAAACGGATGATCTCCAAAGCGTCGTCCAGGTGAACCCAAGAAAGCCACTGCTTGCCGCTACCCAAAGGTCCGCCCAAGTACCAGCGGAAAGGAAGAACCATGCGCGGCAGGCTTCCACCTTCATGGGACAAGACTATCCCGGTACGCAGAGTTACCACCCGTATCCCTAGCTTGGTGGCTTTATAAGCTTCCTCTTCCCAAGCCTGGCAGACCCTTGCCAAGAAGTCAGTGCCGGGCGGGGCCGTTTCCGTCAGTTCTTCGTCACCATGGGGTCCATAGTAGCCGACGGCTGAGCCACTGATCAGTACCTCGGGGCGGATTGAAAGGCCGCGAAATGCTTCTACCAGCGCTCTAGTAGTATCTACCCGGCTGGAAAGGATAGCCTCCTTTCGGGGGGCGGTCCAGCGCCCAGCGCCTATATTCTCGCCCGCCAGGTTAATCACCGCGCCCACGCCATCCAGCGCTTTTAAAGGGATACGTTCCTGTCCCGGCTGCCACTGAATCACTTCTATGCCGGAAGCCAACCTAGTTCTTGCAGAGACAGCGTTGCGCGAGAGCACTACTGGTTCATGGCCCGCCTGTCTGAGCAGGTTGCATAAGGAGCGTCCCAGCAGTCCAGTACCGCCGGTGATTAGGATTTTCATGGGAGCTATTATTTCCTCCTCATTCATTCCATTCTAGGATAGGTTTTAAGCATTTATGATAGGTTTTAAGCACGGGGCTTTTAACTACTTTCATGGTTCTCTAAAGAAATTCAGCTAAAGGAAGAACGCGCAAACACACCGTATTGGTTTGGTAGCCCTTAGCCACGCTCTGACGGTCGACCCGATGGTGAAGATCTTGGAACTGGCCAGACTAGTGGTACCAATAACCCCAAAATATTTTTCGTGCCTATAATCGAGTAGGAGGGGGGAGGCTAGCCCCCGTCCTCTCACACCACTCGACATGCGGGTCAGCATCCGTAAGCGTCAAATACTACCCACCTTGTTGGGTTGCGGTAGTAAGCATAAAAGAACCCCTACCGAATCATCTAAGGGGTAGGGGCTAAAACAAGCTTAATTATTCACCCGGCAAACAGAAGGCAGAGT
>NZ_BLWF01000007.1 GCF_013167955.1 Thermanaeromonas sp. C210 | reverse complement strand
CGAGCTTCCCACAGTTGCTGTAATTCGGCTCTGGTCATAAGGGGAAATCCTCCTCAGTTAGTTTTCCGAGGAAGATTATCCCTTAAACTCGAGCACAATGCCAAGGTGGGTTATATTTGACGCTTACGCGATTAGGACTAGACTTCCGAAAAATTTTTAAGGATTTTTTCGAGCGAGTTTCAATCCCACTATGGTGCGATTAGGACCTCCCGACATTTTTCCTTAAACTCCCGGGCAACTGCGTTTCAATCCCACTATGGTGCGATTAGGACTCCCCACGACGAGGAACGTACAATATGCTGCGTACTCGTTTCAATCCCACTATGGTGCGATTAGGACGGAGATCCGGCGGCGAGAAGCAGTGCTGGTGCGGGCTGCGCGTTTCAATCCCACTATGGTGCGATTAGGACGAAGATATGTTCCGGTACATAGACGATATGAGGGCCCAGTTTCAATCCCACTATGGTGCGATTAGGACCTTTACGGTGCAACAGGGACGGTATTAGTGAAAGCGGTTTCAATCCCACTATGGTGCGATTAGGACTGACGCAAGTAAAATCCCCGGCCAGGTGGCCGGGAAAGTTTCAATCCCACTATGGTGCGATTAGGACGCATCCCTCTTCCGCTTCCCCATCCCCACAGCCTTAGTTTCAATCCCACTATGGTGCGATTAGGACTGCTGGCTGGCGGAAAAGTAGATGTTGATGATGTAGGTTTCAATCCCACTATGGTGCGATTAGGACACCGCCTCCCGCTTCCCTCCTAGTGCGGGGGAGAAGGTTTCAATCCCACTATGGTGCGATTAGGACCGAGCTACCCCCAAACAGGCAGAGTTTCTTACAGCAGGTTTCAATCCCACTATGGTGCGATTAGGACAGAACGTTTCCGGAGCTGGAGCGCTCATTAATACTTGTTTCAATCCCACTATGGTGCGATTAGGACCATCAGGCTCGTATTCGTCGCGGTACTCGATGGCCTCGTTTCAATCCCACTATGGTGCGATTAGGACGGACGCAGGGCCTTGCGGCACGGCGATTGGGATATATTTGGTTTCAATCCCACTATGGTGCGATTAGGACAACTTTGAATTTTGCGCTTGACAATGTGATATGATAGTTTCAATCCCACTATGGTGCGATTAGGACTTATTGCAGCAACCCACAACCCATCAGATTTGCGCGTTTCAATCCCACTATGGTGCGATTAGGACCGAGCTTCGCTGCTCCTCTGTTGCAACTTTTAGGGCACGTTTCAATCCCACTATGGTGCGATTAGGACGTTGCGTTAGGAACTTTTAAACAGCTTGACAATTAGTTTCAATCCCACTATGGTGCGATTAGGACTTTGTAACCGAATAGGCCCGCCGGAGCCTTTAATCGTTTCAATCCCACTATGGTGCGATTAGGACTTAACGGCGGCAGGATTCGGTTTCGCCATAGCCTGGATTGGGTTTCAATCCCACTATGGTGCGATTAGGACCCCCACCGAAAGCCCTTTTGCTTGAGGGTCTCTTTGAGTTTCAATCCCACTATGGTGCGATTAGGACCGGGATGTCGGCGCGAGAAGCAATAATCTGCTCCGCGTTTCAATCCCACTATGGTGCGATTAGGACGCAGTGAACGTCCAATCCATCCTTCCCGCCGTATAACGTTTCAATCCCACTATGGTGCGATTAGGACCTGGAAGGTTATTTATGAGACTTCCGATTTACAAAGTTTCAATCCCACTATGGTGCGATTAGGACCGAGACCAAGCTGCGAGGCGCACCTGGCCATGATGCGTTTCAATCCCACTATGGTGCGATTAGGACCAACTCCGCTGCCGGATCGAGGGTTTTCCGAACCACGTTTCAATCCCACTATGGTGCGATTAGGACGTAAGCCCATGGCCTATAAGGCTGTGTTCTTCCCGGTTTCAATCCCACTATGGTGCGATTAGGACGCACAGTATCCGCCCGTGTAATGCGTTTTTCTCTGGTTTCAATCCCACTATGGTGCGATTAGGACCAAGCCGCGGATCTCTTTCCTGCTCATCGTATAACGTTTCAATCCCACTATGGTGCGATTAGGACCGTCACCTGGCAACACCTCCACACCTACGATTTTTAGTTTCAATCCCACTATGGTGCGATTAGGACCAGCTAAAGCATCTCTGCTAGCTGCCGCCAGCTCCCGTTTCAATCCCACTATGGTGCGATTAGGACCCGGATTGGCTTAAGGCTGCTATGGCAGGGAGAAATGTTTCAATCCCACTATGGTGCGATTAGGGTAAGCGTCAAATACTACCCACCTTGTTGGGTTGCGGTAGTAAGCATAAAAGAACCCCTACCGAATCATCTAAGGGGTAGGGGCTAAAACAAGCTTAATTATTCACCCGGCAAACAGAAGGCAGAGT
>NZ_BLWF01000006.1 GCF_013167955.1 Thermanaeromonas sp. C210 | reverse complement strand
TTTGACTTGTGATATACTGGCATTGGTGGCGGTTACCTCCTTTTGTATGGATTGTCCACCTCTGTTATATCACAGAGGATTGAGGGACCGCCACCTTCATTTTCCACGATTTTTGGGACAACGCCCAACGACGAAAGGGGGTGAAGTCTGTTGGCCCTTATTACTGAAGCATGGCCGTTGGAGGGTGATCTTTATGCGCTGTATACCCAAAATCAGGAGGTGGTAAAGTTAGCCCAACGCTACGGCCTTAAGTTGATGGCTGATTATTATGACGCCCGAACAGGGAAGCTCCTTGCCATGCAATTCGTAGGATCAAAAGAAATAGTCGAAAGTCTGATTGAGCAGAAAGTTGGAGAAATGCCGCTTCTTGCCAATCCAGATATTGACTTTGAGTTTTCCACTGGCATTCGCAAACCTGTCGCTCGCAAAGTCGCTTGTGCCGGATGTGGCAGCGTCTTTCAGGCTACCTCTAACAGGCAGAAGTATTGTTCTAGGTGCAAGAAAATAGCTTATGCTGAAGCCCATAGAAAGGCGGTGAGAAAATATTACAGAAAAGTCAAAACTGACAAATTAGAGAGGTTGTAAAGCCTTGATTTTCAAGGGTTTCTGAAAACATAAAAATAAGGGGTAAAGGGTTTTATATTAGCTTAAATTTACTTACCCCTTGTACCAAACAATTTTTAAAACAGCAGGGCAGTTTAAAACCTGGAATGCTTTGATATTGCTAACGTTTAGCTTTTTTGACTGACAAATTAGAACTCATATTTTGAGGGGGGTCGAACAGTCATGCATGAACAGCAGGAATTCAACGATATGCTGTTAAGAATTCTGCCCCAGGTGAAAAAGCTAATAGACTTCCAGGAGCTTACCGGCCTGCCCCTTCTTCCCGAACTTAAGAATTTTTATTCTACAGCTATAGACTACCTGCAAAATCCTTACCATTATGACTTTCTATCTGTAACTTACTATGCAGAAGAATTGAACTGTAGCACTGATTCTTCGAGCAATAGTAAGAAATAACGGATAAACAAAGCTAAATGGGAGATTTTCAGTTTGTATGAGCCATAAATAAAGTTTAATCGCAAAAAAGGAGTGCATTTTATATGAAGCTACTCCCCGTTATCCAAGATGGCAGAGTTAGATTTTGCTTTCCTGGTGAAATTATACAAGAAAAGCCGTTAGGGGCTATTTTCTTGTCGCTATTGACCGAAATTATCTCTCTGTTAAGGCATTCAAGCGTAAAGGCGTTTAAATGGCTTTCAGGTCTTAAAGACTCCTTAAGGGTAAGTGTATCAACGTTTAACGCTAGTAGAAATTTACTTGCTACTGATACTGACAAGGCTTTAGCCTGCCAACCTCTGATTCCAAATACTAATACTGGGGAAAGCCTTAAACCGTTATCAAGCTCTGATACTGGGCAGGAAGTGCAACGGGAACATGCTCATGCTGCTGCCCTACCCGAATCAAGGTGCAAGTTCAAACCTCTCAAAATTGGTCATCTGGCACAGAAACAGTGTGTGAAATGCGGCAGAGGATTTACACCTAATTCTAACCGGCAAAAATATTGCCCCCAGTGCAAGGAGATAGTAGAGAAGGAGCGAAACAGACTATATGTTAAGAGGCATAGGCAAAAGATAAAAGAACAGCGCTCTTATAAAGTTGGCGCAGTAGCTTCAACTTCCCTGAATATCAAACTGCCAATGCCACCGGAGCTTAAAGTTAATCTGCCGAATAGCAAGGGCACGCTTTAGCAGCGTGCCCTTTGCCCTGGCTTGCTCTCTTTTCCTTGAACTTTCCTAACTCGGTGACGGGAAAACATTCTCTGCACTATGCTGGCCTGGCTATGCTGCTCTCTAATGTCGGAATCCAGCAGGTGAACATATTTTTGGGCCATAGCCAGGCCGGTGTGTCCTAAGAGGTGTCTTAAAGCGTGAACATTACCGCCACCCCTTAAGAATTCAGTGGCTGCTATATGCCGTAAGTCGTATGCCCGAAGTTTAATGCCTAATTTTTGACAGTATTTATTCACCCTATGCCACCAAGAAGTTTCTAGCATCTTCCTTCCGTCTTGCGAACAGAATAATGGAGCATTCTTCCACAGCGGAGGTCTAACTGCCAGCAGTTTTCTTATGGCATCAGCAGTGGCAGGAGAAAGGGGGAGTGTCCTGGCGACTCTAGTTTTCGCAGTTTCAGCGCTAACGGTTACGGTTAGGGCTTTCAGGTTTACATCTTCCGGCATAAGGCTTAACGCTTCACTCGGCCTTATCCCAGTATCTAGCGTTAGCAGTAGCAAAGCGTAATCTCTTAGACCAGCAAAGGTTTTCCTGTTAGGCAAGGATAGCAGTTTTTCTAAATGCTCGTAGTCAAGATTTACGAAACGTATATCGGTTTTCTTGCGTTTAAAACCTGCCAGGGGATTTTCCTCAATGTACCCTTCTTCAAGGCAGAAATTGAAAAAGGCACGGAGGTATATCAGGCGGAGGTTATAGGTGGCTGGCTTAATATCGTCTGCCATAAATTCGTAGACCGCCGGTTTCAATGCCTTGGGCCAGGCTTCGGGAAAGCGTCCAAAGAACAGCGACACTATTTTCCGGTAATCCTTTAGCGTTCTCTCCGATATGCCTGTAGCGGACTTCTTCCAGAGGAACTGCTGCAAAGCCTCCTGCCATTTAACTTCTCTCACGCCGTCAATACGCAGCACTTTCATAAAATAAAACCCCCTTACTGCTTGCCAGTAAGGGGATTTTTAAGAACAGCGGATTTTTGATTTTACGGTAACGCTTCAGATCCGCTGAAGCCTTGATTCTCAATATTGGTGGGCCCACTAGGATTCGAACCTAGAACCAACGGATTATGAGTCCGCTGCTCTGCCGTTGAGCTATGGGCCCCTTTTGGCTCCCCGGGCAGGACTCGAACCTGCAACCACTCGGTTAACAGCCGAGCGCTCTACCATTGAGCTACCGAGGAACACTACCGAAATACATTATACGACAGACTCAGCCTCCGGTCAACCCCCCGCGGGCTCTATAATAAAAAGTGTGGGAAAGGGTTAAGTAGAGGGGGAAGAGGGGGTGAGTTAGAAGAAAAGGAGGAAAAGGACGGGGGCACATCCAATTAAAGTTAGTAACCAGAAGCCCCTAGAAGAAA
>NZ_BLWF01000005.1 GCF_013167955.1 Thermanaeromonas sp. C210 | reverse complement strand
CCGGCGCCGATAATGGCAATTCTGTAACCCACAGGCACTCCCCCTAGAATTAGAACTTGGTCAGGTAGTGTTCAATTTCCCAAGGGTGGACGCAGGTCCGATACTGCTCGCACTCAATACGCTTGGCTTCCATAAAACGTTCGTAAATATGAGGTCCCAGGGCGTCCTGGATGACTGGATCCTCTTCCAGCGCTGCCAGGGCCTCCTCCAAACTGGTGGGTAAGGTTTGGATCCCCAGCCGCTTACGTTCTTCTTCAGTCATATGAAAAATATTTCCGTTAACAGGCGGCGGCGGGGAAATCCTGTTCTTAATGCCGTCGAGGCCGGCCTTAAGAATAACCGCAATGGCCAGATAAGGGTTGCAGGAAGGATCCGGATTGCGTACCTCCAGGCGCGTGGACAAACCGCGCTTGGCCGGCACACGTATAAGAGGACTCCTATTCTTAGGCGACCAGGCGATATATATAGGTGCTTCAAAGCCCGATACCAAGCGCTTATAAGAGTTGACAGTGGGATTGGTAATAGCCGCCATGGCCCGGGCATGGGCCATCAGGCCGCCGAGGAAATAGTAGGCCGTTTCGCTTAGCTCAAGGTCTCCCTGGGGATCATAAAAGGCGTTTTGCCCGTCTCTGAATAGGGAAATATTACAGTGCATGCCCGATCCCGCAATGCCGTAAATAGGTTTAGGCATAAAGGTAGCATGCAGGCCGTGGTTCTGGGCAATAGTGCGTACTACGAATTTGAAGGTAACGATGTTATCAGCCGTTCTCAAGGCATCGGCATATTTGAAATCTATTTCATGCTGGCCAGGTGCCACTTCGTGGTGGGAGGCTTCCACCTCGAAACCCATTTTTTCCAGGGTAACCACCATATCCCGTCGGGCCTCTTCCCCCAGGTCTACCGGGGTCAAATCGAAGTAGCCGCCGCGGTCATGGGTTTCCAGGGTCGGCCGTCCGTGGGCATCAGTATGGAACAAGAAAAACTCGGCTTCCGGGCCCACATTCATGGTAAACCCCATGGCCTCGGCCTCGGCCAGAACGCGCTTCAAAGTATTCCGCGGGCAACCGATAAAAGGCGTTCCATCGGGATTATAAATATCGCATATAAGGCGGGCCACCGTACCTTCATGGGGCCGCCAAGGGAATACCGTAAAGGTCGAGGGATCCGGGTACAAATACATGTCGGATTCCTCTATGCGTACAAAACCTTCGATGGAAGAACCGTCAAACATAAGCTCATTATTTAACGCCTTGGGCAGCTGTCCAACCGGAATGGCCACGTTTTTAAGTACACCAAAGATATCGGTAAACTGCAAGCGGACGAACTTTACTCCCAGCTCTTCAGCCTGTTGCAAAATTCTCGCCCGGGTGTCGATCCCGGCTTCCGCCATACTTCCACAATCCCCCTTCCAAAAGAGGAAAGCGCCTAGGCAGGCGCCTCCCGGTACACGCCATGATTATATCTTACCTCTGTCTATTCTTCAACAAATTTTTTATCTTGGGACGGCCTAGCGCAGGTGCTCTAGAATCTGCAGCAGGCGGAAAGCCGGCTCATCGGTAATCTTAATATTTTGCCTTGCCACCTCCATCAAGCGTCTAATGCGGGCGGTATATTCCTTATTTATAATAAACTGCACCTCTGCTCCCTGGTCGGCAAAAGAGGAAGCCAGCCGGGCAAAGCCGCCGGCCAGGCCCCGGGACACCACCGGGGACCACAGCATAAAGATGCACTTCCGTTCGGGAAAATTTTGGGCCGCAAAACGAAGGGCTCGCCGGATTTTATGTTCCACCCTGGCCAAAGTAGCGTTATTCCCGTTGCCGTAAAGCATGCCCCGCAGGTGGGTGGCCACCTCGCAGAGGTAGACCCTCTCGCCCGCCTGGTCAAGGGCTATAACATCGATCTCTCCTTGTTCTTCCTCCAACTGGCAATTATAAACCACGATCTTGCAGTTCTCCACGTATTTGAAATAAGACCCTACCAGGCTTTCGCCTATATCCACCTCATAAGAGCCCCCTTTAGACAACCTCCTTGCTCCAGAAAGTGTTTCCGGCCGGGCCGACCAGCATACACAAAATGGGGGACCAAAAAAGCAGCCCCTGGGGGCTGCTCGGGAAATACCATCCGGTAGGGTTGACGGAGTTCGGGGCTATTCTGCTCGGACGGCTAGGTAGGTCCTGAGCTGCTGCTCCTCAAACTTGACTTCGGCCTGGCGATCCGGGAATAGCAGCGATCCCAGGAAGGCCACTGCAAATCCCACAGGCATCGATACCACCGCCGGGTTATTCAGAGGAAAGATTGCCTGTTGGTGTTTGAGTATGTCTACCCAGACCGTAGGACTAAGGATTATCAGCAACGTGGCCAGGACGGCTCCCGCTACGATAGAAGCGGCAGCACCTGTGGTGCTCAATCGGCGCCAGATGATGGATAGCAACAGCGCCGGGAAGTTGCCACTGGCAGCCACCGCAAAGGCCAGACCGACCATGAAGGCTACGTTCTGCCCTTTGAAGAAAATGCCCAGCAGGATGGCCGCGAGGCCCACCGCCACCGTCGCCACTCTGGCCACCCTCACCTGTTCCTGCTCGCCCGCCTGCCCGCGCCTTATGACGTTAACGTAGATGTCGTGGGATAAGGCAGAGGCTCCGGAAAGGGTGAGGCCGGCGACTACGGCCAGAATAGTGGCCAAGGCCACGGCGGCGATGAACCCGAGGAAGGGCGTCCCTCCCAAGAGCTCAGCCAGCAGGGGGGCGGCCATGTTACCGCCCTTGTCGATACTTCTGATGAGTTCCCGGCCCACGAGGACAGAAGCGCCGAAGCCTAGGTAGTAGCCTCCCCTATTCTGCGTGCCGCCGTTGTCCTGGAAAGACCCAGCATGAGGATAAATCCGTAATACATTAAGAAAACTGAGGACGACAAAATAGCCGCTGTCAGCCACCTGCCGGCCACCAGGTTCCTAAACTCCTTAGCTCTGACCATCTTCCTTTCTGCACCGTTCACGGAATCCCCCCCTTTTCACCTTCTCCATAAAATCGCTTATCCTTTGTGCCCCCTCGCCGGCCGTCGAAGGCGGCCTAATCTTCTTCGCTTCCGTACCGCTCTTTTAGCTCCTTCACTACCCCTGGATCGGCCAGAGTAGTCGTATCCCCCAGGACGCGACCCTCGGCAATATCCCGCAACAGGCGGCGCATAATCTTCCCGCTTCTGGTTTTGGGCAGTTCGGCGGTGAAAAAGACGTCATCCGGTCTGGCCAGGGCGCCGATCTTCCGTGCCACGTGGGCCTTAAGCTCTCCGGCCAGCTCGGGGGTTCCTTCCACGCCTTCCTTAGGGGTGACAAAGGCCACCACCGCCTGCCCCTTGACCTCGTGGGCCTTACCGATGACTGCCGCCTCGGCCACCGCCGGGTGGTCAACTAGGGCGCTTTCCACCTCCGCCGTGCCGATCCGGTGGCCGGAAATGTTCAACACATCATCCACCCTTCCGAGCATCCAGATATAGCCGTCGGCGTCCCGGCGGGCGCCGTCGCCGGTGAAATACATGTTGGGAAAGCGGCTCCAGTATTGTTGTACATACCGGCCGGGATCCCCGTAAATGGTCCGGAGCATGGCCGGCCAGGGAGATTTCACCACCAGGTATCCCGCACCGACTGGTACCGGTTGGCCGTGCTCGTTGACCACATCGACATCTACCCCCGGAAAGGCGAAACTCACCGATCCCGGTTTTAGATCGGTAATGCCGGGCAAGGGAGTAATTAAATGCATACCCGTCTCCGTTTGCCACCAGGTATCTACTATGGGGCATTTCTCCTGCCCGATATGGCGGTAATACCACATCCACGCCTCGGGGTTAATGGGTTCGCCCACCGTCCCGAGGAGCCGCAGGCTGGACAGATCGTGCCGCGCGGGGTAGTCCGGGCCCCAGCGCATAAAGGTTCTAATGGCCGTTGGTGCGGTATAGAGGATGTTCACCCCGTACTTCTCTACAATCTGCCACCACCGGTCCCGGTCGGGGTAGTCCGGCGCCCCCTCGTACAGGAGGGTAGTGGCACCGTTGGACAGCGGACCGTAGACTACATAACTATGGCCGGTTATCCAGCCGATGTCCGCCGTGCACCAGTACACATCAGTATCTTTAATATCAAACACCCATTTGGTGGTCACGTGGACCCCCAGGAGGTAACCGGCCGTGGTGTGCACTACCCCCTTGGGTTTCCCGGTAGTGCCGCTGGTGTAAAGGATGAAAAGCATATCCTCGGCCTCGTGGCCTTCACCCGGGCAATATGGCGAAGCTCTTCCCACTACCTCTTCCCACCAGAGGTCGCGACCGGGCGTGAAGGGAACGGGCTCTCCGGTACGGCGCACTACGATTACTTTCTCCACCGACGGGCTCTGCGCCAGGGCCAGGTCGGCGTTCTCTTTCAGGGGTACCACTTTGCCCCGCCGGTATCCCCCGTCGGCAGTGATAAGGACCTTCGCCTGGGCATCGTTGAGCCGGTCGCGCAAGGCCTCGGCGCTGAACCCGCCGAAGACCACGCTATGCACCGCGCCCAAGCGGGCACAGGCCAACATAGCAATAACCGCCTCCGGGATCATGGGAAGGTAGATGCCCACCCGGTCCCCCTTGCGCACCCCCAGTCGCTGCAGGGCGTTGGCGACCCTGTTTACTTCCCGCAGGAGTTCGCCGT
Organism: Thermanaeromonas sp. C210; assembly: GCF_013167955.1. Classification (NCBI taxonomy): domain Bacteria; kingdom Bacillati; phylum Bacillota; class Clostridia; order Neomoorellales; family Neomoorellaceae; genus Thermanaeromonas; species Thermanaeromonas sp. C210. Next base: position 7,465 of record NZ_BLWF01000005.1, on the reverse strand, counting down.
AAGTGTAAAGACGTGTGTCGCCGGGTTCACCCTCCCAAATGAGGGCCACCTTGTTACGGCGAAAACCGGCGGCATGGCGGTCCAAGCAATTGACGGCCGCATTAAGCCGCCCGCCCACAAACCACTGGGCAAAGGGCGGATTCCACTCCAGCACTTTGTCCCATTTTTTATGCCACAGCAGCTCTTCTTCTGCCAGCCGTGCCCAAAATTCCTGGGGGTCTGCCGCAGCTTCCTGGTAAACCCGGGTATTCTTTACATTGGCTTGCAGCTTGAACTTCGCCGGCGGCGCAATAATTTGCTCCTCTTTCCATAAGGATTCCAGGGCCTTGATTTGGGCCATAATTCTTCCCTCCCAACTTAAAGCCTCCAAAGAGAGTAATAGTTGGCTATACGAAAATCCTCGGTATGCCGCAACCGGTCCGCAGCCTTTCCCTCCCACCCCCAGCCATTAGCCTTATTAATTTGAATATATAATAAATATTCTGTTCACTGTTAAGCAACTTTTTTGCTATCTTATATTTTCTTTGGAACTATATCGTTTTTCCTCCTTAGATCCCTCTTCCCCTCTCTCCGGCACCGTAGGGGCGGTCCCGGCTATCTTTTTTTAACATCAATGTCAACCGATGGGGTCCCTTGCAAAGATTTTTAACAGGCACAAGTTATGGGTGTCAAGGGAAATCCAGCAAACGGAAGGTTTTTGCTCCCGGAGGGTTTGGGGGTAATGGGGAAAGTTTCACATGGGCCGCACCCCCGCCTCCCAACCCGCCTGTCACCCCGTTGACGCCGCTCCTTAACCCTTGACTTCCGGTCTAATGCTTTTCAAGTTCCGCTCCTGCCGGCTGCCCGCCAGCCTGGTACAACTCCCGGTCACCACCCCCTTTAGTAGCTTTAAAGCCAGTTCCAGCCCCTCGTCTTCCCTCCGGGCCACCGGCCCTGAAGCACTGATAGGCCGCAGACTTGCTTCTTTAAGAAGGCATAAACCCGGAACCCTTACTATATACTAACTACGCAGGAGGGATGTCAGTGGATTTCTTGGGCCTTATATGGTTAATCTTTCTCCTTTCGGCTTTCCTACCCATGCTGCACCAGAAAAAGATCGAAGGAGCTCGCCTCCGCCTCATCCGGAGCTTTGAAAGGAAGCGGGGGGCGCGCCTCATCACCCTTATCCACCGCCAGGAGGCTCTGAGTTTTCTGGGCATCCCCCTGAGCCGGTACATCAATATCGAAGATTCGGAGCAGCTCCTGCGGGCCATTCGCCTTACGCCCGACGATATGCCCATTGACTTGGTGCTCCACACCCCCGGGGGGCTGGTCCTGGCGGCCGAGCAGATCGCCCACGCCATCCTCAAACACCAGGGAAAAGTCACCGTCTTCGTACCCCACTATGCCATGTCGGGCGGCACCCTCATCGCCCTGGCGGCCGACGAAATCGTCATGGATGAAAACGCGGTCTTGGGCCCTGTGGACCCCCAGCTGGGCCAGTACCCCGCCGCCTCTATCCTACAGGTGTTGGCCCAGAAACCCATAAATGAAATTGACGACCACACCGTCATCCTTGCCGACATGGCCCGTAAAGCCATGAAACAGGTACGGGAAAGCCTCACCCGTCTCCTGGCGGAAAAGATGGACCGCGCCAGGGCCGAGGAATTGGCCACCGTTTTGAGCGAAGGCCGTTGGACCCACGATTATCCCATAACAGTGGACGAATTAATCGAAATGGGCCTCCCGGTGAAGGTGGGGCTGCCCCGGGAAATATACCAGCTCATGGAGCTCTACCCCCAGCCTGCAGGCCGGCGTCCTTCGGTACAGTATGTTCCTCTCCCTTACGGGCGGGAAGACGGCACACCCGTTCCCTCTAAGGGAAATAAATAAAGGCCCTCGCCCCTAAAAAGCGGGCAAAGGCCCCTCGTTTTAGTGTCCGACTTGTACCGGCCAGAATCAATATCGTGGTTAGAAGCCCCCCGGCCCCATTTGGCCTGGGCTAATACCCTGGCCCGGATAGACCCCCGGGCTAGGCCCCATTCCTGCTTGGGTCTGAAGCTTCGTGGATTCTTGCCTTAGCTGCTGGTGGACCTGATTGATGTCCTGCGTATTGGCCATTTGCAGGTTGTACCATCCATGGGTCTGCATGGCATTGAATACCATTTTGAGATAGTTTTGCTCATCCTGGTATACACTGAAGAAATCGCGCAGCAGGCTATCATTGGCACATTCCGTAATCGCATGGTTGTAGCTAGAAGCTAGAAACTTCTGGCTGGCCAGGCAATCGCTGGCCATGGCCTTGTCATCCATTCCCGGAATGGGCACGGCTATTCCCCCTTCTTTACATTAGTTGCTGACCACCCAGGTGGCGGACAAGGGTATTATAGTGGCGCTGGTGGGCCTGTTGGAGGGAACTAAACAGCTGCTTGAGTTGAGGATCGCTGCACTGGGCTGCGTAAACACCGCATTTCTGGATCATGAGAAGCTCCGAGCTCAAATTTTCACGGAGTTGCATCAATTCCGCCTGGGTTAAACCCGGCATAGAGGTTCCCCCTTTCGGTATTGTCCGATTTCATTCTAAGTTTTCCCCTCTAGCCGGGTCTTATTCGTTCGGCCGCAACGTCTAATGGAGCATTTTCTCCAAACGCTGCGGGTCGAACCCCACTACAAACTCTTTCCCAAATACAGTGGTGGGAACGGCCATGAAGCCCGTGCGCCGGTGCATTTCCTCCTGGGCCTTTTCATCCCGCGTTATATCCTTTTCTTGAAAGTCTACGCCTTTACGGGAAAGAAACTCTTTCACCGAAGCGCATGCAGGTCAGGTTGGTGTAGTGTATACAACGACTTCAGTGGGCATACCCTCATACCTCCCGGTAGACTTGTCCTGCTCCCGAAGCATTCTTCGTGCCGGAGGGGCGCGGGTTGCTGAGGGGCTCGTCGGCAACTCGCAAGGGTCCCCGGCACCCACCGGCCGGGTTCATAGCCCGTTCAAAATTCAATACTGTACTGGTGGCCAGCCGGAGGTCCCGTAGGCCCGGCTACCTTGGGCCCGGCCTCCCCGACGGCCAGCACGGCTTGCCCATAGTCGCCCTATGCTATTCTCCCCGGCATCCTCATATTTCCTTCGGAAATAGCAGGCCTTTTTCTTAGTTTGCCGGGCAGGGCCAGAGCTTATACTAAGCTTTCTTTTTAAAAAGGGAACCCAACGCCGTGCGAGTGCTGTCCAGGGCCACGCTGAGAAATCCCCTCTGGACCAGGATTTCCTCCAGGGCACCCAGCACTGTTTCTATATCTTCCCGGCCGACCACCAGGGGAGGTTCCAACCGAATAACGTTAGGATTGTTTAGAGTGTATGCGGTGATAATCCGATACTTGTTCATAAGCTGGCCCGCCACGAGGGACCCGAAATACTCCCGGGAAAGCTCGTTCACTTTCCCCAGGGTCAAGCGGTCCAGAAGGCCCCCCGCAGGGGTGTTAAACTCCAGCCCTATCAACAAACCGCGGCCGCGCACTTCTTTAAGAAGGGGCGACTTTTTCTGGAGACGCCGCAGTCCTTCCAGGAAAAAACGCCCTTTTTCCCTTGCCTGCCCGGCCAGATCCTGGTTTACGACACTTTGAACAGCAGCCAGGCCTGCTGCCATAGCCAAAGTATTGCCCCCAAAGGTAGAAGTATGGAGGGCATAATTCTCCAGTCCGCCGTAAGCTTTGTCCCAGATGTCCGGACGGGTTATGTAAGCGCCCAGGGGCATAACCCCCCCGCCCAAGGACTTGGCCAGACACATAATGTCGGGTACCACCCCGTCATGTTCACAGGCAAAGAGATAGCCCGTCCGCCCAAAACCCGTCTGGATCTCGTCCACGATGAGCAGGCTGCCGTATTTATCGCAAAGTTCCCTCGCCCGAGCCAGATATCCGTCTTCGGGAACAATAACCCCTCCCTCTCCCTGGATGGGCTCCACGATAAAGGCCGCCACATCGCCTTTAGCCAGTTTCCCCTCCAGGGCGGCCGCATCGTTAAAGGGTACGGCCTCACAGCCGGGCACTAGCGGGGCAAAGGGTTTTTGATATTTGCGGCGTCCTGTCACCGACAGGGAACCGAGGGTTTTGCCGTGAAAAGAATTTTCACAGTAAATGATTTTAGGCCGGCCCGTAGCCGCCCTGGCGAGCTTCAGGGCTCCCTCCACGGCTTCCGTCCCGCTGTTACAGAAGAAAACGCGGCTTAAGTCCCCCGGTGTAATCTGGGCCAGGTTATGGGCAAGGGCGGCGGCCAGAGGATTTAAGGAAGCCTGCAGGAGGTTGGGGCGCTCCCTTACTTCTTCCAGTGCGGCCACCACCTCCGGAGGGTTATGGCCCAGGTTTAAAGCACCGTAGGCTCCCAAAAAGTCCAGGTAACGATGGCCTTCTCGGTCCCACACGTAGGCGCCCTGGGCCCGGACGAATTGTTTGTCAAAATCCAGGAGGCTCAAAAGCCCCGCCAGACCGGGATTTATGTAGCGCTTGTAATAATCCCTCGTTTCCTGGCGGCCGAAATTCAGGGCTTCCTGCAGCCCGAGGATGTTGTATTGCCCGTGCACCACTTGTTTCCCCTGCCTTTTCAAATAGATGGTACATGAATAATTAAGTCTATTTTAGCACCACGGATACAAAAACGCCAAGCTCACAGCTTGGCGCCGATTTCCCTAGCTCCATATCCCAGGGCTGCGGGGTTTTCCGCCCTCAAACAGAAGTTTTCTCCTCCCAGATCCGATCCGCGATGCCAGCCCAGGCGCGAGCATAAGGCTCCATTTTAGCGGCAAATTCATCGATAGTTTCGTCATCGTGCAGTTGGGTAGACCGGGCTCCAGACTCGTGGACAATTTCCCTTAGCATCTCGGGATTGTCAATCAAGGGACACGGACGCCGCAGGTTGGGGCTGAAGGGCTGGCGCTTCTGGTAGGCGCGGAAAAGGGGATTCTGCAGGGCCTCCTCCAGGCTGAGCTCCTTAATGTTGCAGGTGCTGTAGTGGACGAAGGCACAGGGCTCTACTTCCCCGGCCGCGTTGATGTGGAAGTAGCGCCTCCCGCCCGCAATGCACCCGTTGCTGGCCTCCCCGTCGTTCCAAAAATCCACCAGGAAAATGGGCTTGGTCTGGCGAAAATGGGTTATTTGTTCGAACATCCACGCCCTCTGCTCGGGAGTGGCCATGAGCTCCAGGTCTACATCTTTACCGATGGGGATGTAAGTGAAAAACCACACAAAGGCCACCCCTTTATCCACCAACATATCGATGAAGGCCTCGCTGCCCACTTCTTCGGTGTTCTTGCGGGTATAAGTGACCGACGCGCCGAAAATTGTACCCGCTTCCCGCAAGAGATCCATGGCCCGCATAACTTTCTGGAATACTCCTTTACCCCGCCTGGCGTCCGTGGTTTCCTCAAAGCCCTCCATGCTGATGGCCACAGTGATGTTGCCCAACCGGACCATTTCCTCCACGAACTTCTCATCGATTAAGGTGCCGTTGGTAAAAAGGTGGAATACCTGGTCCCGGTGCCTTTCGGCTAAAGTTAGGATATCTGCCTTTCGCAGCAGGGGTTCTCCCCCGGACATGACGGTGAAATAAATACCCAACTTTTCTCCTTCGCTGATTATGCGGTCCATAGTAGCCAGATCCAGCTCGTGGGTGCGAGCATAGTCACCGGCCCAGCAACCCAGGCAATTCAGATTGCACTTTTCCGTAGGATCCATCAAGATGGCCCAGGGAACCGCCACTCCCAGCTTAGCCGCCCATTCCTTCTGCCGGGGAACGCCGATAAAGGTCGCATTCACGAAAAAGTTTATGGACAAACGCTGGCGTATATTGGGATGGGTGCTAGTAAGCAGCCGCTGGGCATACTTGTACCAGTTGCTGTCTTTGTCCTGCAGCGCCCGTTTTACACTGGCAACCATTTCCCGGTGATGGGAATCCCGCGCCAACTTCTCCGCAACCGCTAACAACCCGCCTATGTTCCGCTCCGGATTCCGCAGAATAAACTTAATACCCTGCTGCAGAACCTTTTCCCCTACCACCGTTTCGGCAAGCTTCATTCCCGGCTCCTCCCCTCTGCTGGTCTTATCCCCACTAAGCCCTGTTAATATATACAGCCCCTTAATACCCAAAAGACCAATTTTTATTTTAATTATAGATCTCTCTGCCAGGAATAGCAATTGTCTCCGCCGGAGCATGAAATACCCCTCATAAAGCAAACGGTCGCCGCTCACACTAACCTTGACAGGGACTAAACTCAGAGGAGGTTTCTCCTATGACCATCGGTACCCGCATGCACCAGTGTCTGACCTCGCTGGAAGGGGCGGTAGCCGACCTGAAGAACTTTGCCCTGGAGACCGAGGATGCCAATGCTAAGAAACAGTTTACTGATTATGCCAATCAAATCGAAAACATCGCCCAGGGCCTCAAAGGTCGCGTCAACTATATAGAAAGCCAGGAGCCCCAGTACAAGGTCTACCAGCAGGCCCGACACCAGGAGCAGTAACGTCCCTGGCAAAAGGAGCCCCCAAAGGGGGCTCCTTTTATAAATTCTCCTCTGCACCAAAACCGGCCTGGGCCTAGGCTACTCTATTTCTATCGTTACAATATCCTGGTGAGAGCCGTCTTTAGGGCTGGCGTGATACAATTGCAGCCGGGCGGCCGACGGTGGGAGGTTGTGAATCTCCACTTGGAAAAATCCCCAATCAGGTGCGCCCGACGCAGCCATGGTGTATCCTCGGTCGAGCACATTACCGGCGGCGTCCTGGAGCTCGTAATTCAAATTTGCCTCAAAAACTCTGGCTATACCGCTGACCCTGATATTACTGCCATTTACATGGCAAGAGAGCAGCCGGATGTTTCCCTCTCCCCGGGCTAGGTAGTTGTCCTTAAGGCCCACCACACGGGGTATATACTCCATCCTTCCGTCAACCTCCCTAAATTGAACGTCCGCAAACCTGCCCCTTATTTTTCCCACTGCGTAGGGATGAGTTATAACTTCGGCCACTGCACTGCCCTCCGGCGGATCTTTAAAAGACACGGAGGCCACCGCGCCATCGCCTTCGGCCACGATCTCCTTAATCTCCACCGTGTAACCCGCCGTGGGCTTCATACCCCGGCTCACAACGATAAAGGTTTCATCCCCAACCGCAACCCACGCCCCACCTTCAATTGTTTTCATTGTCTCTATGAGGTCTTGAACTTCCCGGGGATAAGTCTGGGGCGTGGTTTGGGAGCTCTCATCACTACTTACAGGGGTATCAGGAGCGTTAACCTGACTGTCTATCGCCCCCGATGGTGAAATAGCATTGCTTTGATATTCCGCTTTTTCTGTTTTATCAATAAAGCCACATCCGGCCAAGGAAACAACGAGCAAGGCGACTAAAAGGCTTCGTATCATTTCCAAACCTCCTGAGCATAGTGCCGGCCCGGGCCGGGTGTCGCCAGTTGGGAGACCCATACTTAGCCTGGCCGTTCGTT
>NZ_BLWF01000004.1:292586-544062 GCF_013167955.1 Thermanaeromonas sp. C210 | reverse complement strand
CTGCAACATTGCTTGGCATAGCTCCTGTGTATATACCACCACAATTTGCTTCCTGGAACGACAGTTACTAAAACCATGTACTTTTATATTTATGAAAACGAACAACTTGCCGCAGTTGAATTACGTGACCTTAGCACATATAAAACAATGGCAGTAGTGACATTCGCTTAAACCGCAAATCCAAGGAGCATGGTACTATTAGTGTTAGTACCTTTGGATTGAATACGTGTAAAAGTAGATCGCATAAATCGCCTTTCCTTTTCAATCCAGGCAAGAATTTTGGCTCTGGCGATCTGTTCCGTCATGCAGCTGCTATCCCCCCCTCCAGGGGTTAGAGTGAATTTCTAAGTGCCTTAACTGCGTACAGGCTAAGCCTTTGGAGTAAAGATAGGGGGTTGGAAGGCAATAGGATAAGTTTTCGTTTATAACAGGAGTTGAAATGATAACGTGTCGAGAATAAGCCACCTCTTGCGGTTAGGTATTGTCATTTTAACAATACTTTCGATCGGTAAATCGTTCGCTAGCAGCTTTGTTCATTATTGACTGGATCTAGCTCCGAATTATGAGATAAGCGCTTAACTGGAACATGATGGCTAGGGCCATAATCGCTCTATAATCGTCACGTCATGCCAAATATGGATAAAGCAGTTATAACAAATATAACTCAAAAGCATACCTTAGATATTGCATTACGTCATAAAACGTGTTAAAATTATCAATGTAAATCCGCTGTTCTTAAAAACAGCCAGTAAGGGGAAAACTAAGCGCCACAAGGGTTCGGAAGCTCAACGGCAGAGCAGCGGACTCATAATCCGTTGGTTCTAGGTTCGAATCCTAGTGGGCCCACCAATTGAAGACTATCCAAAGGTCAGAGTCGGAGGTCGGGAGGTGGCCGGGACTGCTGGCCTTTTTTAATTCAGGGCTTTCTCCCCGGCTGCAAGGCGTAGCCGCTATGGTGCCCGGGGGAAAGGCCCTGGCCGACATCGGGACGGACCACGCCTACCTTCCCATTTACCTGGTGGGGGAGGGGCATTCACCCCGGGCCGTGGGGATAGAAAGCCGCCCTGGGCCCTACCAGAATGCCCTGGCCAACGTAGCTGCTGCGGGGCTCAGCCACCGCATTGATATCAGGCTGGGATGGGGTCTTAAACCCCTGAAGCCCGGGGAGGTAGAGGTAATTACCATGGCCGGCCTGGGGTGCAGCACCATGCGGGCTATACTTTCCGCTTCGCCGGACATACTAAACACCATCCGGCACTTGATCCTTCAGCCCCAGGGCCAGGAAGAGAATTTGAGGCGTTGGCTGGCAGGTACGGGCTGGCGGCTGGTGGATGAGGACCTCATTTGGGATAGGGAGAGGTATTATGTCGTCCTGGCCTGGGAGCCCGGTCCCAGCCCTGCCTTCAGCCGGGCGGAGTGGGAGGTTGGCCCTCTCCTAATGGCCAAAGGACATCCCTTGCTGCCCGGTTATCTGGACGGCCGCCTCCGGCAGCTGCAGAGGGTGCGGGAGGGGCTAGCCCAAAGCCGGCGGCCGGAAGCAGTGGCCCGCCGCCGGGAAATAGAAGAAAAGATCCGAGAGCTACAGGAGGTCATGATATGCCTGCCACCTGCCGGGAAATCATAGCCATTATGGAAGCCTTGGCACCGCCGGAGTTAGCCGCCGAGTGGGACAATGTGGGTCTGTTACTGGGTGACCCGCAGAAGGAAGTGCGGAGGGTTCTCGTCGCCCTTGACGTGACCCATGAAGTAGCAGAGGAAGCTGCGGCCCGCGGGGCCAATTTGATCATCAGCCATCATCCCCTTTTCTTCCGGCCGTGGAAGCATTTGCGCTTTGATCGCAGCTCCGGCGACCTGGTGCGGCGGCTGGTGCAAGGGGACATTATGGTATACAGCGCCCATACTAATCTTGACGCGGCCAATCTAGGGGTCAGCTATCACCTAGCTGTCAGACTGGGGTTGGAAAATATAGAAATACTCGTGCCCACCTACCGGGAAAAATATTACAAACTGGTGACCTTTGTGCCAGAGGAAGCCGAAGGCCGGGTTAGGGATGCCCTTGGAGCAGCGGGAGCCGGATGGATAGGCAACTACTCTCACTGCACCTTCCGCACTTTAGGTACCGGAACCTTTCTCCCCCTGGCCGGCACTTCCCCCTATATCGGTCAAGAGGGGAAACTGGAAGAAGTAAAGGAATACCGCCTGGAAACCATATTACCCCGGGAGCGGCTCCCGGAAGTGCTGCAGGCGTTAATCAACGCTCACCCCTACGAAGAGGTGGCTTACGACGTTTATCCCCTGGCCAACGAAGGCCCGGCCCAGGGGATCGGGCGCCTGGGAAGACTTCCCCAGGCCGTGAGCCTCCACGAGTGGGCCTTGGCAGTTAAGAAAGAACTGGGGTGTGAGAGGATAACGGTAGTCGGCGATCCCGACCGCAAGATAAGGCAGGTGGCTGTTTGCGGAGGGGCCGGGAGCGAGGTTATGGAGAAGGCCGTGGCCAAGGGAGCAGACGTGCTGGTTACGGGAGATCTCAAATATCATGAGGCCCGGCGGGCTCTAGACCTGGGGTTGGCGGTTATCGATGGGGGTCATTTTGCCACCGAAAGGGTTATCGTGCCCGCCCTGGTGGCCTACCTGCAGGAGGAGCTTCAGGAGCGGGAAGTCATGGTCCTGGAGGCGCAAAAAGAAAGGGAACCCTGGCGGGTGTTGTAATCAGAGGCGGAAGTGTGGTAGAATAGTTACGTACATAGGACGATTGAGTAAACCGGGTGGTCGCAGGAGGGTCTTCCCTCCTGAGGAAAGTCCGAGCTCCACAGGGCAGGGTGCTGGGTAACACCCAGTGGGGGCGACCCCAAGGATAGTGCCACAGAAACAGACCGCCTCAAGGGTTAAGGTACACGTGCCTTAGCCCCTGGGGTAAGGGTGGAAAGGTGAGGTAAGAGCTCACCAGCGGTTAGGCGACTAACCGGCTAGGTAAACCCCACCTGGAGCAAGACCGAATAGGGGGACAATGGAGTGGCCCGCTCCGTCCCCGGGTAAGGTCGCTGGAGGTGCCAGGCAACTGGCATCCTAGATAGATGACCACCCTCGACAGAACTCGGCTTACAGGTTTGCTCAACGGTCCTATTATTGTAGATTACGTGTTACCAACCGAAGTTATGGCCCACTGAGTGGAGTTATGTCTCACTCAGTGGGCCATACTCTTTCTATTGCTCCATTTTGCAATCCCGCCAGGCCGCCTTCTCACCTGTTCTGGCTGCAACATAAAAATATAACAACGTGGCAATTTGTATCTCGAGGGTTGTACAAGGGGGGGATAAAAATGCTGTCAATTGAAGATTTTGTTAGGCAGTCGCTGGATTTAAACCTGTTCTTTTTAAGGATTATGAAGGAACACTCCTTCTTTTTAGAAGGGGCCTTCACCCCGGTTAATTCAGACCTGGCGCGTCAGGCAGATACTCTTATGAAACAGTTTGAGGCCTTACTAAGAGAGGCTGTATCACTTGCGGATGGATTTATTGGTCCCGACGTAGCATCTTCAGGAGAAATAGTTACCGATTTTACACTTAATGCTGAAAGGGCAACTCAGTTTTATACCGGCATTCCAATTGACACCAGCATCACCACGGCTGAACTTTCCCTGGTTAAAGGTGTACAACAATTAAATACAGGAATGCTGGCAGAAAGAGTTGCTGAGTTAAATCAGAGGGTAACTGCGGTTACACGATCTTTAATTAATTTTAAGACCTTAGTGCTGGACAGTGTTCTGGCTTGCAGGGTATTTACATTCAACTATCCGCTTTTGATTGACCACATTCGCAGGGAAGCTATATTGTTCGTAAGCTTACTCACGAGATTACAAAACAGGCTTATAGTGGATATGATCAGATTTGCAGTTGAGCAGGAATCTTTCTGGAACAAAATTATGGCCGAACATGCAAAATTTATCAGGGGACTTTTAGATCCCACCGAAGAGACCTTATTACAAACAGCCAATAATTTTGGTAAAGAGTTTGACGTGCTTACTGATAAGGCGCTGGCATTGCACAGTCAGATTACCCTTTTACCCCAGGTTACCCAAGAAAGCCTGAAGGAAACCGAAAAGATAAGGGATTTCAAGAGACAAGGCACGGAGGGTATTCTTGTATGTAAAATAAGATCTATTATCTTACCTTTATTGGCTGACCATGTACTGAGGGAAGCAAATCATTACCTGCGATTATTAAGAACTTTTAGTAGGAGTTTTTAAAAGAAAAGACAGGACGCTCGTCGAAATTCTAATTCGGTTGGGGTTTAAAGACACCTTCCTGCACCGTACTCTGGGGCAGAACCTGTTTAAAAGAACCTGTTTAAAGGGGAACGCTTGCTTAAACAAAGAAGCCCCGACGACTCTTGCCGAGGCTTTTTGGTCTTACAATATCGAGGACGTTGTTACCCTCTTTTTGAATTGCATCTTGTTAAATTGCATCTTCCCGCGTTTGGCTTTCATGATACAAAAAAATTTACCCAGGTTCAGAAGGATTCTGAGGATGGACGTTGAATTCTTATAATAGCTGAGCAACAGTGTTGTGCAGTATGCAACGCAATCAGTCCGGGTGTGCAAAACTATATAATCAGTGCCGGGACCTGTGGGTAATAGAGGGACGGCCTGCACAGCGGGAAGGCGCTAGTCGGCGAACTATATGAACAACAATGTTACGTTAGATGCAACAGAGTGGGCGGTAATATCGACGATGAGGAGGAGATGGAGAGGATGGCAAGACTGGGGAAAAAGGAAGAAATAACCCAAATGATTTTACGGGAGAAACTGATAGCAATACTTAGGAACATCGAGAAAGAAAAACTTTTAATAGTTACCGATATTTTCCTGGAATCGCAGATAAAAGTAGCGGAGGTGACCCTGAACAGTCCCGCGGCCCTTAGCCTGTTGTCGCAACTAGTGGAAAGGCATGGCGAAGACATGCTGCTGGGGGCCGGCACGGTTACTTCGGCCGAAGCGGCCAGGCAGGCGATCGAGGTCGGAGCGAAGTTTATCGTGACACCCACCATGTTGCCTGAGGTAGTGGAGATCTGTAAGGAATTGGATGTAGCCGTTATACCGGGTGCTTTTTCGCCTACGGAGATCCACCAGGCCTACAAGTTGGGAGCGGACCTTGTAAAGGTTTTTCCGGCAAGTACCCTGGGATTCTCCTTCTTCCGGGAAATGCGTGGGCCTTTTCCCGAAATACCTTTAGCTGCGGTGGGCGGGGTTACTCTGGAAAATGGGCGTGCCTTCTTGGAGGCGGGAGCTAAGGTTCTTGGGGTCGGTTCCTCCTTGACACCCCGAGACATCCTGGCAAAAAGCGACTGGCCGAGGCTCGCCGCCATCGCGCGCCGATTTAAGCAAGTAGTAAGTGAACAACAAGGCTAATGCTCCAGAAACGTTAAGCAAGAGGTAAGGATGGTAGACCTTGCTGCTGATGACGATAGATGGTGGCACCACCAACACCAGAGTGAGAGTCTTGAGCAACGACCAAGTAATAGGTAAGGCCTGTGCGCCCGTAGGGGTGCGCAACACGGCTATCAGCGGAAGTAAAGATACTCTTCTTGACGGTCTGCGCCGGGCCACGCGGGAGGCCCTGGAAATGGTGGGTATCAAAGAAAAAGATTTGGAATTGGTGACCGCCTCGGGCATGATAACCTCCAACGTCGGAATCTATGAAGTACCGCATATAAGTACTCCGGCCGGCGTAGAAGAACTGGCCGCGGGGAGCCGGCTGGTGAAGATTCCAGAACTTATGGATGTCCCCATCCTCTTTATTCCGGGGATTAAGAACAATTGTCACGTCGGGGAAAAAGCTGAGAATCTGGAAGCCATGGACATTATGCGGGGAGAGGAGACGGAAGCCCTGGGCATTCTTGAACTCCTGTCCCTAAGGGGACCCCTCACCATGATCTTACCGGGCTCGCACACAAAGATTATAAAGATAAATGAACGTAACCAGATTGCGGGCTGCCTCACTACCATGGCAGGGGAGATATTTAGTACCCTGGCCACTGAGACCATCCTGGCCGACTCTATTCCGCCAAACCTTGTTTCCCGGGTGGACCCGGAGATGATTTCCAGGGGTGCGGCCATATCGCGCCAGGTGGGCCTCACCCGGGGCTGCTTTTCCACCAGGATAATGAGCCAGTTTATGCCCACGGATGGGGAACAGAGGGCTAATTTCCTTCTGGGGGTTATCTTAGGGCAGGATTTGATTGCCATGAAAAACAGCAGGGCCTGTGCCCTTAACGGGCAGGACAAGATCGTGATAGGCGGCCCGTTGCCCCTGAGGCTGGCCCTCTACACTTTGCTAGCGGAGGAACCGGAGGTCAAAGACAAACTGGTAATGTTGGATGATGAAACGGTGGAGATGTCTACCGCCGTCGGAGCCAGGAAAATTGGGCTGTATTACGTGGAGAGGGCAGGAGGGGTGGCGGTTAGGGTATGAGAAATTCGGCGTAGCTGTTCATGCGGGTTCACAGTATTTCTTCCAGGATATTTTTAAGGGACTTATCATCCTGGCGGCTGTTGCCCTGACTGCCACCAGCCGGCCAAAGGATGATTAAAGTACCGCCAGGGCTAAGGGGGGCAGGTTCCCCTGAGGAGGTAAATAAGATGGAAAAGCCGCTGTTGATGATACCGGGCCCCTGCGCTCTAACCCAAGAGGTGCGGGCTGCTATGAGCCAGCCGATAGTTCCTCACTACGGGGAAGAGTGGGTTCGGGAATACAACGAAACAAGGGACAGCCTTAAACCTTTGTTGGGTACTAAAGGAAAAGTGTATTTAACCGTGGGTTCGGGCCATGCGGGCGTCGAGGCGGCCGTAAATACCCTGGCAGCCCCGGGCGAAAGAATAGCGGTAGTGGACAACGGCTTTTTTGGCGAACGGATAGCGTGGATCGCCGAGACCTACGGCATTGGGGTAGTGCGAGTAAAAGGAGAATGGGGCCAGCCGGTGGATCCGGCTTTGGTAGACAAGGTTCTCAAAGAAGAAAGGGATGTAAAGGCGGTAGCAGTAGTTCATGGTGAAACTTCTACCGGCGTGGTTAACCCTGTTAAAGAGATCGGAGAGATTACCAGCCGTCGGAGCGTACTTCTTTTCGTAGATGCCGTATGTTCGGTGGGAGGAATGGAGTTCTTAATGGATGACTGGGGAGTGGACGTGTGTGTAACTGCTTCCCAGAAGGGCCTTTCGGCACCACCGGGATTGGCCGTAATCGCTGTTAGCCAAAAAGCACAAGAATTCCTGGTGGCCCGCCAATCCCCTCCGGTAGGATGGTACCTGAATCTTCGGGTATGGCAGGAATTCGAGAAGAAACAAGGCCGTTTCCAGCCTTACGGTATCACTATGGCGGTCAATACTGTACGGGCTTTGAAGGTTAGCCTGGACCAGATGTACCAGGAGGGGCTCAAGCAGCGCTTCCGGCGCCATGAAGAAGTTGCCCGGCATATCCGGGAAGGAGTCGCTGTTTTGGGGTTGGAAACGCTGGCCCAGGGAGAACCGCTTCCTTTAGTTACGGCGGTGAAATGCCCTCCCGACGTTAAGGCTGAGGATATAGTCTCTTTCCTCAAAGAGAAACACGGCATTTATATAAGCGGAGGCCTGGGTCCCCACAAGGAAGACACCTTCCGAGTAGGTCATATGGGGGCTACGGCCACCCTGGAAGCCGCCGAAAGTTTCCTGGAAGCTTTAGGGGATTTTCTGAGACACCGGTGTTAATTTAAGAAGAGGTATGTTTATCTTCGGTTAGGAGGGGAACGAATGATAAAGGTTTTAGGTATCTGTGGAAGCCCTAGAAAGGGGAACAGCCAGTATCTCCTGGAGAAAGCCCTGGAAGCTGCACAGCAGGTGGCACCAGGTGAAGTGGCAACCGAACTGTACTCCATCCGGGGGAAGAAATTTGCCCCTTGCATCGGTTGTTCCCGCTGCGGCGAAAAGCAGGGCGAGTGCATCTTCCAAGATGATTTCCAGGAGCTGCGGGAAAAGTGGCTGGAGGCGGATGCCATTATCTATTCGGTACCGGTGTACCATATGGGCATTCCGGCCCAGCTCAAGGCCTTTATCGACCGGCTGGGCAACAGCCTGTTCGGCCGCTACGCCGGCCTTTTTGAGGGGGAGGCTACCCTGCCCAAAAGCATGAAGGTTGTAGGTGCCATTGCCCAGGGGTGCCACCTGTTCTCCGGCCAGGAGCATACCATTACCGACCTCATCAACCACGCCCTTGTCATGGGATGCGTGCCGGTGACGGGCGACATGTGGGAGGCCTATATCGGCGCTGCGGCCTGGACGTACAATGAAGGGGGCCGGAATGTGCTGGAGAGTAAGGAGAATGCAGGGAGTCTGGACATGAGGGTGGCGCTGCGCGGGGCCGCTACCATCGGCCGCAGGGCGGCCGAACTGGCCATGATCATCAAGGCGGGCGGCCAGGCGTTAAGCGAACGGCTGAAGCAAGACCCTATTTACCGTCCTTTCCTGGATCGCCTTCAGGGTTAAGTACGGGACGGCTTCCCCGGCGGGTGGCGGACGCTTTGAGCGCGGATAAAGAACCAGACAAAGGAGGTCGTAACAGTGGGAAAGATTGTGGTGACTCCCGAAAACTGCACGGGGTGCAAAGCCTGTATGATGGTCTGCTCCCTGGTGCACGAAAAAGCGCCCAGCTATCGCCGGGCGCGTATCCGGATCAAAAAGAAAGAGGAGATTGAGGAATCCACCCCGGTGGTGTGCCGGCAATGCGATGAGGCACCCTGCATGGATGCGTGCCCTGTGGAGGCCATCCGGAGAAATGAACGAAACGAAGTCCTTCTCTTCAGCGACGAATGTACCGGTTGTCAGGCATGTATTGAGGCATGCCCGTACGGCGTCATCTTTTTTGACGCTGAAAAGGGAGTAGCCTTTAAGTGCGACCTGTGCGGAGGAGAGCCTGCGTGCGTCACCATGTGCCAGCTCCCGCAGGCCATTCGGTACGAGAGCTAAGGCAAAAGGAGGGGGAGCTATGACGAAGGCCAAGGTTATTCTGCATGTGGATTTGTCGGAGGGGAGGACGTGGACTGAGCCGATCTCTAAGGAACTGGAAGCCGCCTTTCTCGGCTCGCGGGGGATCAATGCTAAGCTCCTCTGGGACCTGGTTAAACCGGGTATCGACCCCCTGGGGCCCGAGAACGTGCTTATCTTTGGCGCCGGCAAACTCAGCGGCACCGGCGCTCCTTCCAGCGGCCGGACCACCATTACCTGCAAGAGCCCGGCTACCGGTCTCTACTTAAAGGCCAACTCAGGCGGGCACTGGGGAACAGAGTTACGGTACGCCGGTTACGACCACCTAGTAGTTCACGGGGCGGCCGCCCGGCCAGTTTATATATACATCGAAGACGATCGTGTGGAAGTACGGAGCGCCGCCCATCTGTGGGGTAAAGACGTGCGCGAAACAACCCGGATCTTGCGGGAGGAGCTCGGTGAGGAAATCGAGGTGGCCTGCATCGGGCAGGCGGGGGAGAATTTGGTCAAGATGGCCGGGGTCATGTGCTCCATTTACAACACGGCAGCTCGTGGAGGCGGGGGTGCCGTGATGGGATCCAAGAAACTCAAAGCTATCGCAGTCAAAGGCAGCGGCGAAATAGCCTTGAAGGACCCGGTAACCTATTGGAAGGTAGTACAGGAGTGCGTGAAGGGGCTCCTGGCAGATTCGGGCTCCAGCGGTCTGCACGCCTACGGCACTTCGGGTTCTGTGCTCCCCTTGAATGAGCTGAGGGGCTTTGCCGTCGACAACTGGCGTCGGGGTTCCCATCCCAATCTAGAAAAAATCAGCGGCCAAATCCTGGCTGAACGGTACCTGAAGCGTAAGGTAGGCTGCAACAGCTGCATTCTAGGCTGTCACCGTTACACGGAGCTGGACCATGGCAAATATGCTGGCTGCTATTCCGGAGGACCGGAGCTGGAAACCCTGGGCTCCCTGGGCTGCGGGTGCGGCGTGTATGAGTGGGAATATATCCTGAAGGGCAATGAACTCTGCAACCTTTACGGAATGGATACCATCTCCGTGGGTAATGTAATAGCTTGGGCCATGGAATGTTATGAACGCGGGGTTCTGACCAAAAAGGATACCGGCGGTCTGGAGCTTACCTGGGGTAACGGCGAAGCCGTAGTGGAGATGGTCAGGCAAATCGCCTTCCGGGAGGGTTTAGGCAATCTGCTGGCCGAGGGTGTCCGGCGGGCGGCCCAGCAAGTAGGCCAGGATTCCTGGAAGTGGGCCATAGAGGTCAAGGGCTTGGAACAGTCCAGAGTGGACACGCGGAAGGCCATGGCTTACGCTCTGGCCTTTGCAGTCAACCCTCGAGGGGCCGACCACCTGCACACCGAGACCTTTGCGGAATTTGGCCTTAGCCCGGAAGCCAGGGCGATTATTAAAGACATCACCGGGGATGAAAAATATGCCAATCCTTACTTGACAGAAAAAAGGGCCGAAATCGTCCGGCGGCATGAAGACTGCTACGCGGTAACGGACTCCCTTGGATTCTGCGCCTTCACCACCACGGCCCTCTTTGGGGTTACCCCTGACCGTATGGCCCGGCTGTTCGCTGCCGCTACGGGCCTGGAAATGTCGGAAGATGAGATTATGAAGGCCGGGCGGAGGATAGTTAACATCGAAAAAGCCTTTAACGTTCGAGAAGGGGCTACCCGGCAGGATGATACCGCACCCTGGCGGCTTCTGAACGAGCCAGCTCCTGACCTTCCTGAGGGAGCTACCGTGCTTTCCCAGGAAAAGCTGGACGAAATGTTGGATGCCTACTATACCCTGCATAACTGGGATCCGAAGACCAGCTGGCCCAAGCGGGAAACGCTGGTAGAGCTGGGGCTGGATGGAGTAGCCAGGGAACTGGAAGCTATGGGAAGACTTCTTCCCGAGTAAAGAAGGAGAGGTTATTATGGCAAGCTATCGGCTAACAGCGAGAGATATCGATCCCCTCCTGGAGGGCCTCGCCATCCTGGGCACCGGTGGGGGAGGCAACCCCGAGTGGGGACGCGCCATCCTGGAGAAGGACCTGGCCGAGGGGAGGGAGTTGGTGCTGGTCGATCCCGACCAGGTACCAGACGATTCCCTGGTAGTCTGCGGCGGAATTATGGGCTCGGTGAAGACCCTGGAGCAGTGGAGCATTCATGACCTGCTCGACCGGTGGGAGAAGAAATTTGAACTGCTGGAAGCCACCAGGGCCATGGAGAGGTATTTAAACCGCCGGGTGGACTATGTAGTACCCTTTGAGGTAGGCGGTCTCAATACCCCCGTAATGCTTTCCCTGGCCGCGCGGTTGGGTATCGCCACCGTGGATGGAGATGCCCTGGGGAGGTCGGCTCCGGAGACCCAGATGACCAGTTTCCTGGGCCACGGGGTTTCCTTGACCCCTATGCCTCTGGTAGACGCCGAGGGCAACACCATCATCGTGGCCGAACAGGTAGACCCGGTGTTCGCCGACGAGATAGGTCGCTGGATGGTCACCAGAGGGGGCGGCCTGGGTGCTAACAACCATTACCCCATGTCCGGGGCTCAACTGAAGCAGGCTGTCATCCCGCGAACCATCAGCAAAGCCCTGGAGATCGGCCGGGCGGTCATCGCCGCCAGGAATGAAGGTAAGGATCCCGTCCAGAGGGTGGCTGAGGTAATGGGTGGGAAGCTCCTCTTCCGCGGGACGGTGGAGAAGGTGGAAGGAGAAGATAGGGGAGGCTTTTACCTTACCAACGTCTGGTTGAGCGGTGAGGACGACTGCGGTCGTGCGCGGGCCCATATGGTCATCAAGAATGAGACCATGGTCCTGTGGATAAAGGACCAACTCAAGGCGGTCTTCCCCGATCTGGTATGCATGTTGGACCCGAAATCGGGTCGGGGGATTATGAGCGTTGAGATAGAGGAAGGCCAGCCCATGGCCCTGGTGGGCGTACCGTGCCACCAACGGCTGCGGGAAAGCATGAAGACGCCTCAGGGCGCGCGGGCCTTCAGTGGAGCCCGATACGGGCATCCGGAGGTGGAATATACGCCTATTGAACTACTATAGGGGTATGTCCTCTAAACCCGGAGGGAGGGAAGGGATGGCCAAGATTCACTTGCGGTTCGCAGGGGACAGTAGGGCCAAATTTGGTAAGGCGGTGGAGGAACTGGAAATAGAGCCCGGCAGTACAATAAGGCAGATCGTTAAACTCCTGGATGGCCCGGCGGTAGAAGGGCCGGGAGGGAGGATGCCCGTAGCAGTGATAGTGAATGGCCGCAGTATCTATACCCTGGACGGCCTGGAGACGGTGGTCAAGGATGGCGACATGGTAGTCTTTGTGCCGTATCTGGCAGGCGGTTGATGGGGGTGGAAGGTGTTGAACCACGTAGACTTAAAAGAAATTGCCCGTCGGGCCCTTGTAGAATGCCTGGCTCTACAAGACACCGAGACGGCGCTGGTGGTAACCGACGGACTGGTGCCAGAGGTAGCGGGCGCCTTCTGGCAGGCGGCTAGGGAACTGGCGCGCGAGGCCATCTTTGTAGAATTCCCGCCGCGCTCCCGGCACGGGGAAGAGCCGCCTGCAGCGGTGGCCGCAGCCATGGCCGCGGCCGACGTGTTGTTGCTCCCCACCTCCAAGTCCCTTTCCCACACCAGGGCCCGCCGGAAGGCCTGCGAGGCCGGGGCCCGGGTAGCCAGTATGCCGATGATCACCGCCGAGATGATGACGCGGGCTCTGGCAGTGGACTATGAAGCCATGCGCTCCTTGACCAAGAAATACGCCGAGGTGCTAACTGCCGGCCAGGTGGCCCGCGTAACCTCTCCCGCGGGGACGGATATTACCATGAAGCTCACCGGTCGTATCGGGGTCATGGATGCCGGTGAACTGCGGCAGCGCGGGGCTTCGGGCAACCTTCCCGCAGGGGAAGCGTATATAGCTCCGTTGGAAGGATCGGCTGAAGGGATATTAGTGCTGGATGGTTCCCTGGCCGGCTGGGGTCGCCTGGAGGAGCCCGTAATCATCGAGGTAAAGAAAGGCTTAGCGGTCCGGGCGGAGGGTGGTGAGGCCGCGAGGTGGCTGTGGGAGTCCCTCACCAAGTGCGGGGAGGCGGGCACGGCTCTGGCCGAACTGGGTATCGGCACCAATGAGAAGGCCATCGTGAGCGGCAACATCTTAGAAGACGAGAAGGCTATTGGAACCGTCCATATTGCCTTTGGAGATAACAGAGGTTTCGGCGGGACAGTTGAAGCCGGCATCCACCTGGACGGGCTGGTCCTGAACCCGACCGTGGAGGTGGACGGAGAGGTTGTAATTAAGGAAGGCAGATTATTGCTTAGATAACCTGTAAAAGGAGAGGTGCAATATCATGCAGTCGAGGGAACGAGCTCTAATGGCTTTGCGGCATCAGGAGCCTGACCGGGTACCATTTGATCTGTGGGGTACTGTTACTACCGGTATTCACCGCATCGCCTATCGTAACCTCCTGGATTACCTTGGCAAAAAGGATTACGAGGTTAAGGTTGGAGAAATTCACCAGCAGCTGGCCGTAGTCCATGAGGACATTTTGCAGCTGCTCAAGGTGGACTTCCGGCCGGTATTCTCTAGACCGCCTCGCGGGTGGCAACTTGAATTTCAGGAAGACGGCCAGTACATCCGGTTCAAGGACCAGTGGGGTATTGGATGGAGGATGCCCAGGGACGGTGGGCTTTACTTTGACCTGGAAACCCACCCCTTGGCTAACTTTACTACCCCGGATGAAGTGATTAACTACAAGATACCGGACCCGGCCGATCCGAGCCGCCTTGAGGGAGTAGAAGAAGAGGCCCGGCGCCTGGCAGAGACTACCGGAGCAGCTTTATGTCTAGCCGGAGTATCGGCGGGCTTCCTAGAAATGGCTTATTGGCTGAGGGGATACGAAAACTTCTTTGTGGATCTGGCCTGTGATCCCAAGATGGCAAACGCTATCCTGGATAAGACGGTACAGATAAAGATCAGGTATTGGGAGGTGGCCCTGTCCAAGCTGGGCGACCTGGTGGACGTTGTAGTAGAAGCGGATGATTTTGCCTCGCAATTCGGTATGATTATTTCACCGGAAACCTACCGGAAATATATCAAGCCACGGCAGAAAGAGTTGTTTGGTACCATTAAGAAATACTCCAAAGCCTACATTTTCTTCCATTCCTGCGGTGCCGTATATGAAATCATTCCCGACCTTATCGAGGTGGGGATAGATGCTCTCAACCCGGTCCAGGTGAGCGCTAAGAACATGGACACTAAGAGGCTCAAGAAGGAATTCGGAGATGTGCTAACTTTCTGGGGTGGCGGCGTAGATACTCAGCAGGTACTTAACCTTGGTACCCCTCAGCAGGTGAAGGATGAAGTTAAGCGGCGGATTGAAGATCTGGCGCCGGGGGGCGGCTTTATCTTTACACCTGTGCATAATGTCCAGCCGGACGTTCCGCCCGAGAATTATATGGCCATGTGGGAAGCTTGGGAAGAGTACGGTAAATATAGGTAAGTCCATAAGTTACCCAAAACCGTAACCGGGTTAGCAGGCACAAAGTTAAAGTTGAAAGGGTGAGTCCACCTGGCCAGCAGGTGGCCTCACCTCACACTACTTTTGAGTGAGGCGGGAAGGATAAATGATTATCGGAGTTCCTAAGGAGATTAAGAATAGCGAGAACCGGGTGGGCCTAGTTCCAGCCGGCGTTATGGCCTTAGTGCAGGCAGGGCACCGGGTCCTGGTAGAGAGGTCGGCTGGGTTGGGCAGCGGTATAACCGATGAGGAATACACCAGAGCTGGGGCCGAAATTGTTGACTCCCATGAAGAAGTGTATGGGCGGGCAGATATGGTTGTTAAGGTGAAAGAACCCTTGCCGGCGGAATATCCGCTGTTCCGGGAAGGACAGATATTGTTCACCTACCTTCATCTGGCGGCGGATGCCCCTTTGACCAAGTGCCTGGTCGAAAAGGGCGTAGTAGCTATAGCTTACGAAACGGTGACTGCACCGGATGGGAGCCTGCCCCTGCTTACCCCCATGAGCGAAGTGGCAGGGAGGATGGCGGTGCAGATTGGTGCCCGGCTGCTGGAAAAGCACAGTGGTGGTGCCGGGTTGCTCTTGGGCGGTGTTCCGGGCGTTCCTCCGGCCTCGGTGGTCATAGTTGGTGGGGGAGTGGTCGGTACCAATGCTGCCAAGATTGCTGTAGGCATGGGGGCCCGGGTGACTATCCTGGACATCAGTGCCGAAAGGTTGAGATACCTGGATGATGTTTTCCAGGGCCGCGTAGAGACACTTATGTCTAATACCTACAACCTGGCGGATGCGGTGAAAGGGGCTGACCTTCTGATCGGGGCAGTGCTCATCCCCGGCGCTCGGGCGCCCCGCTTGGTGACAGAGGAAATGATCAAAGCCATGAAACCCGGGTCCGTGGTCGTAGATGTGGCCATAGACCAGGGTGGGTGCATCGCCACCATCGACCGGGTGACCACCCATGCTGAACCCACCTATATAAAACACGGAGTAGTGCATTACTCCGTAGCCAATATACCGGGTGCGGTTCCCCGCACTTCTACCTTTGCCCTTACCAACGTGACCCTGCCCTATATCTTAGAAGTAGCCAACAAGGGGTACTTACGGGCTATACAGGATAACCCGTGTTTGGCAGCAGGGGTTAATGTAATCGACGGTAAAGTCACGTGCAAGGGTGTAGCCGAGGCAGTAGGAATACCTTTCTATGACCTGAGGGAAGTTCTCTAAGAAGGTGTCAAACCCTAAGGTTTTCTGAGATTTTTATGGCAATGACATAGGACCGAGGTATAAATGGAGCCTCCAGTGGCTTCAAAGGAGCGCCGTCGTCAGCCTGTTAACTGTGGGCAGATCTTCGGTAGCCATACCTATACGGAGGTTGAACCATATGGAAGTCTTCAAGTATATGGAACAATACGGATACGAGCAACTAGTAATGTGTCACGACCGGATCAGCGGTCTTAGGGCCGTTATTTGCATCCATGACACTACCCTCGGGCCTGCCCTGGGGGGATTGCGCATGTGGCCCTATGCCAGTGAGGACGAAGCGGTGTTAGACGCCCTCCGGCTAGCCCGTGGTATGACCTACAAGAACGCCGCCGCGGGTCTCAATCTCGGCGGGGGGAAGGCGGTTATCATCGGCAATCCCAGGACTGATAAGAGTGAGGAACTCTTCCGAGCCTTCGGCCGCTTCGTCGATACCCTGGGCGGTCGCTACATTACGGCTGAAGACGTGGGAACGAGCGTAGACGATATGGAGTACATCCGCATGGAGACGCAATACGTCGCCGGCCTGGCCGGGCTGAGCGGCGACCCCTCGCCGGTTACTGCTTACGGTACCTACATGGGTATGAAGGCCACCGCCCTTGTTGTCTGGGGAAATGATTCTCTTAAAGGCAAGGTAGTGGCCGTTCAGGGCCTCGGTCACGTAGGCTATGCTCTCTGTCGCTACCTGGCGGAGGAAGGAGCGAGGCTCATCGCGACTGATCTCGATCCCGCAGCAGTAGACAGGGTAGTTGGAGAATTTGGGGCTACTGCCGTAGCCCCCGGGGATATCTACGGGGTCGACTGCGACATCTTTTCCCCGAACGCCCTGGGCGGAATTATAAACGATCATACTATTCCCCAGTTCAAGTGCAAGGTTATTGTAGGGGCGGCCAACAACCAGCTTAAGGAAGAAAGACACGGTGACATCCTCCGAGAGAAGGGCATCTTTTACGCCCCGGACTATATTGTGAACGCCGGCGGGGTAATCAATATTGCCGAGGAATTGCGGGGATACGACCGGGAGCGGGCCCTCAAGAAGGCCGCCGGCATCTACGACAGGGTCCTCAAGGTATTTAAGATAGCCGAAGAACAGAACATTCCTACCTACATTGCCGCCGACCGTATGGCCGAAGAACGGATCGCGCGCATCCACGGCGTCCATCGTACTTTCATTCCGCGGTAGCACCGGTAGAATAAGCCGGGGATAACGGTGGAGGCACACGAGGCCTGCCGTTAACCCCGGACAGTCTTGGGTGCCGGGTATCGGCACCCTAGGGAGGGACTCTCCGTCTCTTTTGCCGGCCGACGGTTAGGCTAACGGCCCTGGCGGGTCGCCGGAAAGGATGCGGAAAAGGAGGAGCCAAATGCCGGTCAAGTTCGATGAAGAACGCTGCAAGGGCTGCGGGCTATGTGTGGCCTTTTGCCCGAAGAAGATCATCTACCTGACCAGAGAACAGATGAACTCCAAAGGCTTTCACCCGGCCAAGGTAACCGAGCAGGACCAATGTATGGCCTGCGGTTTATGTGCCCAGATGTGCCCGGATGTGGCCATTTCCGTATACCGTCAGGAGGGGACAGGTGGCGCCAATGGGTGATAGAAGATTAATGAAGGGGAACGAAGCCTTGGCAGAGGCGGCCGTTCGGGCCGGCTGCCGTTTCTTTGCGGGTTATCCCATAACGCCCCAAAATGAAATTCCGGAATATATGTCCCGTAGGCTGCCTGAAGTAGGCGGCACCTTTGTCCAGGCGGAAAGTGAAGTTGCGGCCATCAACATGCTTTACGGGGCCTCCGGCGCCGGTGCCCGGGTGATGACTTCCTCGTCCAGCCCGGGGATCAGCCTTATGCAGGAGGGCATATCCTACCTGGCTGCCGCCGAATTGCCGGCGGTCATCGTCAATATGGCTCGGGGCGGGCCGGGCCTGGGGGGCATCCAGGCGGCTCAGGGCGATTATTTTCAGGCCACCAAAGGCGGCGGTCATGGCGATTATCACCTGATTGTCCTCCTACCGGCCTCCATCCAGGAAATGGTCGATTTGACCCGGCTGGCCTTTGAATTGGCCGACCGGTACCGCAACCCGGTAATGCTTCTGGCCGATGCAGTCCTGGGACAAGCCATGGAGCCGGTGAGTTTTGTGGATGAGCCTGTTACCGAAAAGCCTTTTAGGCCGTGGGCTACCACGGGGTGGAAGGGAGACAGGCCGCGCAACGTCATTAACTCTCTCTACCTGGAGCCGGAGGAGCTGGAAAAGCTTAACCTGAGGCTGCAGAAAAAATACGCCGAGATTTCGGCCCGCGAGAAACGGTGGGAGACTGTCAACCTTGATGATGCGGATGTGGCCCTGGTGGCTTACGGCACCGCTGCCCGCATTTGCCGTAGTGCCATGGAAAAAGGACGGGCTGCGGGCCTGAAGATGGGTCTTATCCGGCCCATAACCGGCTGGCCCTTTCCTGAACAGCCCTTTGAGAAGGCCCTGGCCCTGGGCATTAAGAAGTTTCTGGTGGTGGAGATGAATTACGGCCAGATGGTGGAAGACGTCCGCCTGGTAATCAGCGGCCGGGGCCAAGTGGCATTTTACGGCCGCGCCGGTGGCATGATGCCGACACCTGCCGCCATCGTTGAAGAAGTGCGCAAGCTCCTGGGGAGGGTTAACGACTAATGCGAACTGTCTTTGCCAAGCCCCGGACTCTTACGGACGCCCATACCCATTACTGCCCGGGGTGTACCCACGGCATTATTCACCGGCTGGTAGCTGAGGTCATAGAAGAGTTGGGCGTGCAGGAACGGACCGTTGGTGTAGCTTCCGTAGGCTGTTCAGTTCTATCTCACAGATATTTCAATTTAGACATGCAAGAGGCAGCCCATGGCCGGGCTCCGGCCGTTGCCACGGGCATAAAGAGGGTCTTGCCCGACAGGGTGGTTTTTACCTATCAGGGGGACGGGGATCTGGCTTCCATTGGCACGGCGGAGATCGTCCATGCCGCTGCCAGGGGTGAGAATATCACTGTTATTTTCGTCAATAACGGTACTTACGGGATGACCGGCGGCCAGATGGCCCCCACCACCCTCGTGGGCCAGGTGGCCACTACTACCCCGGGTGGCCGAAAGACAGGACGGGACGGCTATCCGATTCGAGTATGCGAGATGCTCGCCACCCTGGACGGCACGGCCTACACTGCGCGCGTCACCGTCACCGACCCGGCCGCAGTGGCTAAGGCCAGACGGGCGATTAAGAAGGCCTTCCAAATTCAGCTCGTAGGCAAGGGTTTTTCCCTGGTGGAGGTCTTATCGACCTGTCCGGTCAACTGGGGTATGACGCCCTTAGAAGCCCTGAGGTGGCTTAAGGAGAATATGATCAGCTATTATCCCTTGGGCGAGTTTAAAGGTGGCGGGGAGGTGCCGGCCTGATGACCCATGAAGTCATTATAGCCGGCTTCGGCGGCCAGGGCGTCATGCTAATTGGCGAACTGCTGGCTTATGCCGGTATGTTGGAGGGCAAAAACGTCTCGTGGATGCCGTCCTACGGACCGGAGATGCGCGGAGGTACAGCCAACTGTTCGGTGGTGGTATCCGACCGGGAAGTGGGGTCGCCGGTTGTAGCCGAGCCTACCGGGATCATAGCCATGAATGGGCCTTCTCTGGATAAATTCGAGGGCAGCGTCCGGCCGGGGGGACTCATAGTAGTCAATCTTTCCCTTATCCCCCGCAAGGTTAAACGGGAGGACGTCAAAGTGCTTGAGGTGCCCGCCAACGAGACGGCCGTGGAACTCGGCGATTCCCGGGTGGCCAACATGGTAGCCCTGGGCGCCTTCCTGGGCGCCACCCGCTGCGTATCTAAGGCCTCGGTCCTGGAGGCCCTTAGACACATGATCCCTGGACATCGGCAGGACCTTATCCCCCTCAATGAAAAGGCCCTGAACCGGGGAATTGAGATGGCCCTGGCCTGCGGTACCGCGGTTGCCCAGAAAGGTGAGCGCATTTGAAGACTGTATTCTATATCCTGGCCATCAACCCGGGCTCGACTTCGACGAAACTCGCCGTCTACGAAAACGAAAAACCCCTCTTTCAAAAAACCGTGTATCATTCAGCTCGGGAACTGGCGTCTTTTGGCGGGGACATTTCGGCCCAGTACGAATACCGGAAGGAGCAAGTCCTGAAATGCCTGGCCCAATCGGGCTTTGACCTGGCGAAATTGTCGGCCGTAGTTGGCCGCGGTGGTCTGCTCAAACCCATTGAGGGTGGAGTATACCTCATTGATGAGCGCGTCATCGAGGACGCGCTCATCGGTGTTCAGGGCCAGCATGTCAGCAATCTCGGCGTGCAGTTGGCCAAAGGTATTGCCGATAAGCACGGCGTCCCCTCCTTTTTCGTCGATCCGCCATCGGTCGATGAATTTGAGCCCCTCGCCAGGTTCTCGGGCCTGCCCGAATTACCACGCCGGAGCATACTGCACGCCCTCAACCTCAAGGCAGTAGGCCGCCGGATGGCGGGTGATGTCGGCCGGAAATTTGAAGATCTGAATCTTGTTTTAGCCCACCTCGGCGGCGGCATTTCGGTGGTGGCCAGCAGGTGTGGCCGTTTCATCGACGGCACTAACGCCACCGAGGAAGGGCCCTTTTCACCGGAACGGTCAGGTCACGTGCCTGTGCGCAGGCTCGTACAGCTGTGTTATAACGGCAAGTACACCGCCAGGGAGCTGGACCGTAAACTGGTGGGTCAAGGCGGCCTGGTGGCCTATTTGGGAACCAACGATGCCTCCGAGGTCGAGAAACGGGTTAAATCCGGCGATGGCCAGGCCCGATTAGTATTCGAGGCTATGGCCTATCAGGTGGCCAAGGAGATCGGCGCCATGGCCTGCGTCCTTGCCGGCCAGGTGGATTACATTGTGCTTACCGGCGGCCTAGCCTTCTCGGAACTCTTCACGGGATGGGTCCGCGAACGGACCCAATGGATTGCCCCTGTCCTTGTATACCCGGGCGAGGAAGAAATGCGGGCCATGGTGGAGGGTGCGTTGCGGGTACTCCGGGGGGAAGAAAAGCCCCGGGTTTACCCTTGAAATTAGTTACCGAACAAGGGCTGACGCCGTCGATATAGGAGTTTCCTTTACTTCAAGATGCAAAAACCACCCGTAAAGGACTGCACCGGTTACACCTATTAGGTTTGGGCCAGTTAAGGGATATAATAATTTAGAGGGAAGGTAAGGTGGATATGAGTAATCAGCGGAATTGTTTAATCCCCGGGGACCCGCGGAGGAAGTGAAAGCCTGTTTTTCAAGACGTGGTCCTATCCACAGATTCTTCCCCCTGGACAGGTGGCCCGAAATGGCTGCCGGTGACCGTCGGGGACGCGAGAGTATCACTCGGTTGTTGTCCTTGACCACGGTACCTCGGGCCAGTATAGTAAAAGAGGTATAGTTTCCAACATGGAGGCAAGAGTATGAAAATCATCGATCTGCGCAGTGACACGGTCACCGTACCCAGCGAGGAAATGCGGGCTGCCATGGCCCGCGCCGAGGTAGGCGACGATGTTTACGGAGAAGATCCTACCGTAAATAAGCTGGAACAAGCTGCTGCTGAGCTGCTGGGTAAGGAAGCAGCCCTTTTCGTAGCCAGTGGCACCATGGCCAACCAGATCGCCCTCCTGGCCCACACAGAACGGGGCGATGAGGTAATTGTCGATGCGGAATCACATATTTACTACTACGAAGTGGGCGCTGCAGCCATGCTGGGAGGCCTGCAGCTAAAGCCCCTGGAAGGCTTGAATTCCGAAGCCGGGCCGGGAGTCTTGCGCCAGGCCTTCCGCCCGGCCAATATCCATTTTCCCATTACCAGGCTGGTCTGCTTAGAAAATACCTTTAACCGGGGCGGCGGGACCGTTATATCGCGTGAGGTTAGTAAAGAAATATATGACCTGGCCAAGGAGCGAGGGCTTTTCGTACATTTGGACGGCGCAAGGATCTTTAATGCCGCCGTAGCCTTGAACTGCGACGCAAGGGAGTTCACGCGCTATTGCGACAGCGTAATGTTTTCCCTTTCCAAGGGATTGGGCGCCCCGGTGGGCTCGGTGCTGGCGGGCAGCCGACAGTTCATTGACAAGGCGCGGCGCTACCGTAAAGCGCTAGGCGGGGGATGGCGGCAGGCCGGTATTTTAGCGGCCGCGGGTTTGGTGGCCCTGCAGAATATTCGTCGCCTGGCCGAAGACCACGCCCACGCCCGCCTCCTGGCCGAGGGGCTCGCAGAAATCCCGGGGTTACACGTAGACCTGAGTCAAGTGCAGACCAACATAGTAGTGGTAAAAGTAGTGGGACGGCCGGGAGCCGCGGCATTGGCCGAAGAGCTGGCCCGGCAGGGCGTGAAATGTAATGTCCTGGGGCCTGATGCCCTGCGGTTCGTAACCCATAAGGATATTTCCCGGGAGGATATTGAAACAGCCCTGTCCATAGTGAGAAAAACTGTTACCAAAATCTAAAGCAGAAATTTTTTATAAGTTATGGAGGAAAGGGGCGATGAATGTAGAATTCTTTCTTATAAGAAAGAACAGCGTTCTTATATGAGACACCCAAGAAGGAGCCATCCCATGGCCAGCAAGAAGACGGCGAGGCTGGAAATAGGCAATAGGCTTCTGAGACTTTTGGAGTGCTTCACTTTTGATAAGCCCGAATGGGGAGTTACAGAACTGAGCGAAAGGCTGGGATTGTACAAGAGTGTTGTGCACCGTATGCTGGTGACCTTGGAGAGCAGGGGGTTTGTGTCTCAGGATCCGGCAACCAAGAAGTACAGGTTGGGTATAAAAGTATTTGAACTGGGCATGGTGGTGGCCAGTCAGATGGATCTGCGCAAGGTCGCCAAACCAGTAATGGAAGAACTGGCCGCTAAAACAGGGGAAACCGTCCTTTTGGAAGTAGTGGATGAGCTTCAAGGGTTATGCATTGAAAAAGTGGAAAGCCCCCAGAGCATGAAGTGCACTTCCCAGGTCGGTAAGCGCGTACCCCTTTACGCCGGCGCCCCTACCAAAGTTTTGATGGCGTATTTGCCGGAAGAAATAATCCATAAAATAATAGGCCAGGGCCTTGAAAGGTTTACCGAGCAAACGGTGGTGGACCCCGACGAACTGCTGGGGCAGTTGGCAGTCATTCGGCAACAGGGCTATTGTATCTCCTGGGGAGAAATGGATATCGGCTCCGTGGGGATAGCATGCCCTATTTGGAATCATGAAAAAAGGGTGATAGCCGCTTTGAGCATAGTGGGACCGGAAATCAGGATAAGGGAGCGGGTGGAGGAATTTTTGTCCTATTGCCGGGATGCCGCCGAAGAAATTTCCCGGCAGGTGGGTGGCCTATAATTTTTTTACTCCAATAACAGAACGAAGTACCGCATATAAGAACAACAGGGGAGGTGACGGGCCTTTTAGGGATATCAGATTTCCATCATGTAGTCAAAATAGAAAAATTTTTGAGGAGGGATGACTGTGTCGGGCGTAAAGGAGCGTACCTTGGGAGACCGGTTGCGGGAGGAGTACAGAATCTATATAGCCGCCCTAATAATAGTGATCGTTGCTGAATTAATAGGCACCCACAGGTTCAAAATCGGTCCGGGCATGATGGTAATCTTCCCCATGTTTTATGGATTGATCCTGGGCGCCCTGCTCTGTCCCCAAGTGTTAGGCTTTTTCAAGATGGAGGAGGTAAAAGCTGCTTCTCCCCTGGTGCTGGTGGCCATTTCCCCCTTTATGGCCAAACTGGGGGTGCTGGCCGGGGCAGACCTGCCGAAATTGGTATCGGTGGGTCCGGCCCTCATCCTGCAGGAGTTAGGCAATCTGGGGACTATTGTCTTTGCTTTGCCGGTAGCCCTCTTGCTGGGCCTTAAGAGGGAAGCCGTGGGTGCCACCTTCTCCGTTTGCCGGGAAAGCGGCCTGGGTGTAATAAGCCACGTCTATGGCCCCGATTCCGCGGAAATGAGGGGGACCCTTTCAATCTATGTCATCGGCTACATCATAGGTCCCATCTACATGGGCCTGCTGGCCAGTTTGATAGCTTCTACCAACCTGTTCCATCCCTACGCTTTAGGTATGGCCTCTGGCGTAGGCAGCGGTAGTATGATGGCCGCCGCTTCGGGTACCCTAGCCCATGTGTATCCGGATTTGGCCGACGACATCCTGATGTTGGCGGGGGCCAGCGACACTCTGACCGGCATTAACGGCGTTTACGTAAGCCTGTTTATCGCCTTGCCGCTGGTCAACAAACTGTACCATTGGCTGGAGCCCATCTTAAGCCCCAAGAAATTAAAGGCAGGTGAGGAAAAATGAAGTATCGGGATTGGATCTTCTTACTGGCCCTTACTTCTGTGCTGACTCTCATTTCTAACTGGGTCGGATATAAAATACCCGTTCTGGAAGCCGTCCCCGGCGTCCTCATCCTGGCTGGTATTGCCCTGGCAGGGGTGGTCCTGGCCAACGTTATTCCCTTTAAATTGCCGACGATCTTTTACGTTTCCTTGCTGGGATTGCTCCTGGCCAGCCCTATTTCCCCGGTATCCAAGGCGGTGATCGACTATACCGCGAAAGTTTCCTTTATGGCCCCGGTCACCGTAGTGGGTGCCCTGGCCGGTATCTCGATGGGCAAGGACCTTCACAGCTTCAAGGAGCAGAGTTGGAGGATGGTGATCGTAGCCATCCTGGTGTTTACCGGTACTTTTGTCCTGTCGGCTCTAGTGGCTCAGGCGGTATTGAGTGTAACAGGTGCCATCTAAAAAACAACGGAGGGTTCTAAAAGTGAAGTGCGATATTCTCATAAAGGATTGTGCCTTGTTGACCCCCGACTTTGAAATAGTTGAAGACCAAACCGTGGCAATTGACAATACGAGGATCGCGGCTATCGGCCCCAGCCGTGAATTAAACGGCAAGTACGAAGGGGATACCGTCATAGCGGGAAAAGGCAAACTCCTCATGCCCGGGCTGGTAGATGCCCACACCCACACGTGCCAGCAGTTGTTGCGGGGTAGAACTATGGATGAATATCCCATGATATGGGCCCGCATTCTGGTTCCCTTTGAGAGCAACTTAAGTGAGGATGACGTCTATTATAGTGCCCAGCTCAGCTGCCTGGAAATGATCAAGTCCGGGACCACGGCCTTTGCCGACTCCGGCGGCGTGCATATGCCCAGGGTAGTAGAGGCCGTCCTGGAATCGGGAATGAGGGCCGCCATCAGCCGTTCCACCATGGACATGGGAGGCTTTATCCCTGACTGCATGAAAGACACGCCCGAAGAGGCCATCCGGAAAACCGAAGAGCTGTATAAGAGTTATCACGGCGCGGGTGGCGGCAGGATCCACATCTGGTTTGCCATCCGGCAAGTTATGACCTGTTCACCAGAGCTGATCCGGCTGGTTGGAGAAAAGGCCAGAGAATATCGCACGGGCATCCATGCCCACCTGGCCGAGCACCGGGATGAAGTTAGTTTTTGCCTTCAAAAATACCAAAAAAGACCGGCCGAATATTTAGATTCGCTGGGGGCCCTGGGTCCGAACCTACTGACCGCCCATAATGTAGCCTTGTCAGAAAATGAGTTAGAGCTCCTTAAAGAGCGGGATGTTAAGATAGTTCACTGCCCCCGCGCAAACTTCGGAAGCCACGGTTTTCCCAAGACCCCGCGGATGGTACGCCTTGGCCTTTCGATAGGTATCGGGAGCGACGGGGCGGCCGGTTCCAGCCTGAGCCTGTTTGACGAGATTAGAGTTTTCCGTTCGGGCATCCACGCCTTTTGGGGTCTTCCCATTTTTGATCCGGTGGTCCTGCCGGCCAAGGAGTTAATTAAAATGGCAACCTTAGGCGGGGCCCGGGCCCTACAGTTAGACCACGAAATCGGCACCATCGAGGTAGGCAAGAAAGCCGACGTAATTTTAATCAACATCGACCAGCCCCATATTGCCCCCACCCATAACCTTATCAATACCCTTGTGGAGGCCGTGACGGGGAATGACGTCAGGGATGTCATCATCGACGGCAAAGTGGTGATGAAGGATCGAGAAGTGCTTACCCTGGATGAAGAGAGGATCCTCTTTGAAACCAAACGGCGACTGGGGGAAATTGCGGCTAGAGCCGGAATTTAAATTTCCTTAGCCCAAAACACGCGGCCCTTCCTGCTCACACTAAAAAAGGGGAAGGGCCGTTTCTTATCCCCGGGCTTGTACGTTTTCCCTGGGTTCCGGCCTTGAGTTACCGGATACAGTGAACCTTGTTTACGGACCCGGGAAGGGATCGAGACGGGGGCCTAAACTTCACGGGGGATGCATATCACCTGCCCGATCTGGAGGTTGTTAGGATCCACATTGGGGTTTAGCGACTGGATGCTTGCCACAGTGGTATTAAAACGCCGCGCCAGGCTAAAAAAAGTATCCCCGGGCTGGATAACATAAGGGAAGGACCCTGCAGGACATCTCCGACCGGTGGGGATGCAGATCAGCTGGCCCACTTGCAGATTAAGGGGGTCGACAAAGGGATTGGCCTCCTGAATGGCTTCTACCGTCGTTCCAAAGCGCTGGGCCAACCGGAAGAAAGTATCACCGGCCTGGATGGTGTAGGCAAAGGTCCCACGAGGGCATACACCTGGCGGTGGGGCGGCCGGGACACAAATTTGCTGGCCTATCAGCAGGGCTTCAGGGTCTATCCCGGGGTTGGCCCTGATCAAGTCTTCCACGCTGATGCCGAAACGCCTGGCAATACTAAAGAAGGTGTCGCCCGCCCTGATGGTATAGATAGTCGAGCCCGGGGGACACACCGGAGGAGGAACGGCCAGGGGAATGCAGATGATCTGGCCTACTTGCAGATTGTTGGGATCGATGCCCGGATTGGCTTCTATTAAATCATCGACGGATATGCCAAACCTCTGGGCAATAGCGAATAGAGTGTCTCCTGGGCGAATGGTGTAGAGGTTCCCTTCAGGGCAGGGAGGTATTTGGCGGAAATCAGTCATGGTAACCTCTCCTTTAGACTTTTACTAATAGAAATATGCGGCGGAAAGGGGGATGGTGAAGGAGGAGTGCAGGGAAGGCTTCTAACGGGTCGATTGTGAGATAAAGAACAAGAAGCAACGAAGTATTGTTGGATAAGTGAATAAAAAAATTAAATTGATGTAGGAGGATTTCTGATCCGGGCGGCGAAATATATTAAACAAGTACCTGGTGTAAGCGCTTTCAAGAAACCGGTATTTTGTGAACTCCGGTATGGTATAAAATAAAACAGAATTACAAAACACGGAGGAAAAGTCGTGACTAAGAATTATGAGGTATTTATCATTGGACATATTTCTAAAGATGAAATCGTGTTTAAAGGTGCGAAGGAGGAACTTATCGGCGGTGCTGTTATATATGCCGGCTGTGCGGCGGCGGCTAGCGGGAGTAAGATAGGGGTGTTAACTAAGGTTTCGGAACAAGATAAGGGCCTGCTGGATGTCTTTAATTTACCCAAAGAGGATATTTATTGTGTATATTCTTCCCAAACAACCTCTATTAGAAATGAATACTTTTCGGAAGATCGAGAAAAGAGAATTTCTACGGCTTTGGCTGTTGCGGATCCTTTTACCATGGAAGACCTGCCGAACGTTGCTGCCAAAATTTATTATTTTGCGGGTTTAATTGCTGGTGATTTTCAACTTACCATGTTAGAGAACTTATCGGGGCAGGGGAGGATTGCCCTGGATGCCCAGGGAATTTTGCGTGAGGTGGAGAAGGATGGGCGTATAGTTCTTCGGGATTGGCCCCTAAAAAAGAAATACTTACCGCTCGTTGATTTCTTTAAGGCGGATGCCGTAGAAGCTGAAGTTGTTACCGGGTGTAGTTTGCCCCATGAAGCGGCGCGGTTGCTTCACTTGTGGGGTGCGAAGGAGATAATGATTACTCAACACGGCAAAGTCTTGGTTTATGACGGCAAAAGTTTTTATTCCCAGCCCTTAAAACCACGGAATTTGTCGGGGCGAACCGGGAGAGGCGATACCTGCTTTGGCAGTTATACAGCCAGGCGGCTAAGAGCGGGGATTGAAGAATCCCTCCTCTTTGCGAGTGCGTTGGTTTCCTTGAAAATGGAGACACCCGGTCCCTTTAGAGGGACAACGGACGAGGTTAGGAGTTACATAGAACAGTTTTACAACTGAAACCTGACTATGTGTGGGGAACTAGAACCGGTTGAGGTGGGCTAGCAGATTTGGTTTAGAACCATTATTCCGGGGCGTCCCTGTAAGCGCTTCCGACCGGGAGTGAATGTGTGTGCCGACTATTTATGATGTAGCTAAGGCTGCAGGCGTATCCATAGCTACCGTCTCGCGGGTGATTAACGGTTATCCCTTTGTATCCGAAAAGACCAGGGAAAAAGTGTTGCAAGTTATGCAGGAGCTCAACTACTCCCCCAACATATTGGCGGCTGCCCTGATGAAAAAGGTTACTTACACGGTAGGTTTACTTATACCCGATATCTCCAATCCGTTTTTTGCAGAGATAACTCGTGGAGCAGAAGATGCAGCCAACAAATTTGGCTTTAATACTATTATTTGTAATACAGATAATGATTCCGAAAAAGAAACTAAATATATCAATCTGTTATTACAAAAAAGTGTAGACGGCTTGATTTTTGCTACATCAGAAATAGTGAACCAGAACATTCTTATGTTGAAAGAAAAGAAATTTCCTATGGTATTAATTGCTAGAGAAGTTGAGGGCAGCGGAGTGGATGTAGTGCTAGCCGATAATGTTCAAGGGGCCTACGAAGGTGTGAAGTATTTAATCGAACTAGGCCACCGCACCATTGCCTTCGTAGGGGAGCCTTTAACAATTAAATCCACCCAGGAACGTCTTGCGGGATATGAAAAGGCCCTAAAGGATGCGGGACTTCCGATAGTTGAGCACCTTATCCTTACCGGATTTAAGACCTTAGAAGAGACCTATAAGAAAATAAAAAGTTTTTATTGGAAGACCCGTCCCTCCGCCATTTTCGCAACTAATGATGTCCTGGCCATCGGGGTAATTAGAGGATTGAAGGAATTGAGAATCAACATTCCTGAAGATGTTTCCATCGTGAGTTTTGATGACACCGTTTTTGCCTCTATAGCTGAACCGCCATTAACGAGTGTAGCCCAACCTATGCGGCAAATGGGGCAGCTGGCCATAATGAAGCTGATAAATAGGATCCGCAACAAGGAAGAAGCGGCTACAAAAATCGTTTTACCTACTAAATTGGTTGTCAGGAATTCTACCACCAAGTTTAAAGGAACCTAAGTTAACTATCGGGAGTTTAAGGCAAAAATACCAACCCCTAAGAAGGAGTTGAAGATATGGCAGAGCTCAAGCTGATAAATATTAGCAAGGCCTTTGGTAAAATTAAGGTCATAAATGATTTTTCTTTACATGTAAAGGAGGGGGAGTTTCTCACTCTTCTCGGCCCCTCGGGCTGCGGCAAGACCACCCTCTTACGCATAATTGCGGGATTTGTTTATCCGGATCAAGGGGATATCTACTTCGACGATCAAAGGGTAAACGATTTGCCTCCAAACCGTCGCGATACGGCAATGGTTTTCCAAAGCTATGCCTTATTTCCCCATATGACGGTTAAAGGCAATATATCCTTCGGTCTAAAAATGAAAAAAGTACCCCGCAAGATTATTAACGAACGACTAGAATGGGCCGTGAATCTGGTGGGATTAAGCGGGTTAGAAGACCGCCTTCCCCGGGAATTATCCGGCGGCCAGCAACAGAGGGTGGCTCTGGCCAGGGCTCTGGTTATGCACCCCAGGATCCTCCTTTTTGATGAGCCCTTGAGCAACTTAGATGCTAAGCTCAGGGAAAGGATGCGTATCGAGATTAGGGAACTGCAACAAAGGTTAGGTATTACTACTGTTTACGTCACCCACGATCAGGCAGAAGCGCTAGTTATCTCTGATAGGATAGCCATTATGAGGCAAGGTTACCTCCTACAGGTAGGGGCCCCGGAGGAAATATATAAAAGGCCAAACTCCCAGTTTGTGGCTGACTTTATCGGTTTGGCGAACTTCATAAAGGGAACAGTAGAGGAAGTGAATGAGAAGGGCTGCTTATTAGAGACACCTATAGGCAATCTAAAGGTTGAAAGGATCTCTGGCAAAATTGAAAAAGGAAGCGAAGTTATTGCCTATATACGACCAGAAGACATAATCCTTTCACCGAATAGTGCAACGGAAAATTTGTTTAAAGCTAGGGTGTCCATTCGGACCTACATGGGTAGTATCACGGACTATCACCTGGACATCGGCGGGACGCGGTTAAGGGCACAGCAAAGCGGCGAAGGGAAGTTTAAACCGGAGGAAATAGTCAATGTTTACCTGCCACCTGAAAAATGCGGAATTGTGGCATTGCAGGGGGAGAGCGGCCTATGTCCAGGATGCTGAAAGAGAAGATAGCCCTTTTACTCCTACTGTTACCCGGCGCGGGGTTTATCCTAGCCTTCTTCGTCCTGCCCTTAATAGCAACTGTTTTGTCCAGTTTTGGCCTCATAAACTTTGCGGGAGAAAGTGGTTTTACCCTTGCTCATTATAGTGAGCTGAAAAAGGACTTTTATTCTGTGGCCTTTATTTTCTCACTATGGATCGGCCTCGGGTCTTCCTTTGGTTCTCTTATGATAGCCCTGCCGCTATGCTTAATAATACGGGAAAAAGTCCCGGGCAAAGAGCTTATTAATAGTCTCTTCAAGATCCCTTTAGTAATACCTGCTTTAATTGCCACTTATATGCTTATGACTGTCATAGCTCCCCACGGTCTCTTTAACCTTGTTCTCTTAAAACTCAACATTATAGATAAGCCCCTACAGTTGATCCAGGATAAATGGGGCATCGGGATACTGTTAGTTCAAATTTGGAAGAATGTCCCGTTTCAGGCCGTCATCATTTTAGCGGTAATGGAAAGTATCAACAAGGAACTGATAGATGCGGCGCGGAATCTCGGGGCCGGCAGTTGGTCCATCATTCGGCATATACTGATTCCCTTATCAATGCCCGGAATCCTGGTAGCCCTAATTCTCGTTTTTATTCGTGCCTTTGGTGGTTTCGAAATACCCTTGCTTATTGGTCCTGTTTATCCGACAACGATCCCTGTTCTCATGTACAGGAGCGCCATGGAAGATGGGAATTGGGGGCTGGCCGGAGCCCTGGCTACAGTGATCATCGTTACTTCCATATTGGTAATTGCCGGGTACAATCGCTTATCTCAGAAAGTTCACGGCTGATCTAGTTTAACACCGGAGGGTCGGGGGGAAGCCAATGGATACCAGGAGAGGTGCGCGTTACCTGTGGTTTTTAAAACAAGGTGGATTTCGTAGATTATTCGTCTGGCTTTTTATTACCCTATTGTTGATAAGCATTGTAGTGCCCCTCATTGTGATGGTGTTGTGGTCGCTGATTGATCCCCAAGTAGGCTGGGAATATCCGGACCTTTATCCCAAGGCGTTTTCCCTCCATTTTTGGCGACACCTCCTATCTTTGGAGGAGGTGCCCCGGGCTATGGCACTGAGCTTTACTATAGCACCCGTTGTTACAATTCTGACCGGAATTTTGGCATTACCTACAGCCTATGTATTGGGTAGAAAAAGCTTTTGGGGTAAAGGTTTGATAGAAATTATGGTCTTACTTCCCATCATAATTCCGGGAATTACCGTGGCCATAAGTTTAGGTTCCATTTTCAATAGGCTGGGCCTTTCCCAAACTATCCCCGGTATAATCATGGCCCACATGTTAGTAGTTATGCCTTATATGATCCGTACGGTGACCTCTACTTTTAAGGCGATACCCCAAGATGTGATAGATGCAGCGTACGACTTGGGCGCAAGTCCGTTACAGGTAGCTAAATATATCCTCATTCCCTTAGTAATGCCCGGGTTATTTGCCGGTGGAGTGTTTACGTTTATTTACAGTATAGAAGAGTTTGTTTTGACTTTCATTATCGCTACCCCTACTTACCAGACAGTGCCTACTTTGCTATTTTCATACCTAGGTTACTACTTTTCCCGGCCTCTTGCTTCGGCCATAAGTTTGATAATTTTAGTTCCTACTATCTTCACATTATTCTTGGCTGAGAAATTTCTAAAGGCAGAGTACCTTTCTTCCGGTTTCGGCAAGTTTTAATGTCTCTTTAATTCCTCCAGGAGGGGGGGTGGGAAATAGGGAATTTGACCGACCAAGGGTAGGAGGGCTCTGAACACACGGGGTGAAAAAACGCTTTTAGGAGGTTGGGAGCGATGCAAAAGTACAAATGGATAGGTTTACTTCTCGCGGCGTTTCTTTTAGCCAGCTTGAGCTTTGGGTGTGGTGGTGGTGAGCAACAAGCTGAGGCGCCCCCGGATAATGAGGAAATACTACTGAGCGGCGAGACCGACTGGGCGAAAATTGAAGAGATGGCCAAGGAAAGCCCAGAAATAACCTTTTATACCTTCACTTATAAAGATATTTTTACGGAGATAGCAAGTGAGTTTGAAAGCAAATACGGGATCAAGGTTAATGTAGTGTTGGCGGAAGCCAATCCGACTTATCAAAAGGTATTGGCGGAACAAAATAACCCTCAGGGCACTATAGATGCCTGGTTTATGCAGGCGTCCCAAGTAGATAAAGCCAAGAGCGCCCAGTTACTTTTCGGCCCCATTGACATGGCCATTCCCAATGCCCAATACTTGGAACCGACTGCCAAAATGTATGCTGAGGGTACCCCGATAGAAGGATATGCTCTACCGTTGCGTCTCAATCAGGCGGTTATTGCCTATGACTCAGCCAAGGTGCCCGATCCTCCCAAAAGTTTTAGCGAACTGGAAAAATGGGTTGAGGAAAATCCCCAAAAGTTCACTTATTGCGATCCCAACCGTGGCGGGTCTGGTCAAGCTTTTGTCAACTCTGTGATTTATTGGTTAACCGGAGGTGCGGATCAATACTTAGGGGAGTACGATGAGCAGAAGGTAGAATCTTGGGGAACGGTTTGGGAGTGGTTAAACAAAATTGAACCTTACGTGGTATATAGCAGTAATAACAACGATGCCTTAGATAAGCTCAATCGGGGCGAAGTATTTATGGCGGCGGCATGGGAGGACATGGTAATTACTGCAATGAACGAAGGCCAGTTGCCCAAAACCGTTAAGTCTATACTCTTAGAACCCGGTTATATTGGAGGAGCCGATTACCTGGCTGTACCGGCAAATGCGAAGAATAAGGCTGCTGCCCTTTTGTGGATTAACTTTCTGTTAGAACCTGATATACAGAGTAAATTCGTGGAAACAAACTACGTTTATCCTGCTCGTACCGACATTTCTATTCCGCCAGCCGTGGCAGAGAAAATGTTGCCCCTTGAGCAATTTAGAAAACTGCGCCAACCCTGGGGACTGCCACAATATAAGGAAAAATATAATGAGCTATGGCTAAAAAATGTGGCCGGGAGCTAGAGGCCTAAAGAACTAAGAACTAAAAACCGGTGGACCGACTAGGGAGGGAAAGCTCCACTTTGGGCCGGGAGCCTTCCCTCCCCCCGAGTCCTACCGTATGAAGGATTTTTGGGAGGAGATTAGCTTACATGCTCATCTCAGGTGTGGGCATAAATGCCGATTCGGTGGCCCTCGACGGTGACCTCGACACCTTAGAACGCACCCTCGCCTTTTATGAGGAAGTTGGCTTCGATTACGTCGAACTACCCCTCCATGGACTGGATTTGATCATGGCCGGAGAGATTAATGCGGGGAACCTAGCCGCTGTTAAGAAGTTGCTTTCTAAACACAGATTCAAATATACCGCTCACGCTCCCGACTATCTAAACTTGATGGATATTTGGAGCAAGGTGAGTCATGCAGAGGTATTTGAAGCTTGCCTCGAAATCGCCGCAGAAATAGGTGCTCGAGTTTTAGTGTATCACGCCGGGCGGGTAGAACCACGGAAGTTGAAAGCTATAGGGGCCTCGTACGAAGAGCTGTTACGGCAGGAAATCGGTATTTTAAAGGGGTTAGCCGAACGGGCGGGGAAGTTAGGAATTAAGATTTGTATTGAAAACGGTATGGGGTTAAAGGGCGAGACGGACTTAAGTTACGGAATCCGGGCCCGGGATTTGGTGAGGGTAGTGGAGGAAATAGGTCGTCCCAGTATAGGCATTACCTACGACTTCGGTCATGGATTTCTTACGGCCTCCTGTAATGGATGGGATTTACTGGGAGAAGTAAGGGAAGTTTTGCCCTTCTTGCAACATATCCATGTTCATGACAACTTCGGTATTATGGAGAGCAAGGAGAACAGGAAATATATCGATCGTCTCCCCTTCGGCCTCGGCGATTTACATCTTCCGCCTGGGTACGGCCGTATCCCCTACAGTTCCATCTTTCCTCTGCTGTCCGATTACCGGGGAGTTTTTATGCTAGAAATTAATCCGCGTTATTGGACGTCCCTGAAGGTAGTGTTAAGGAAAGTCCAGGACCTCCTGGCAAGGGAAGGTTAGCTGGGTGGCCGGGTTTCACGGCCGGCCTCTTACTATGAAATGCTGGTAGGGAGTGGCAAATGCTATTTATTTCGGTGACGGCCCTCATGGGCGGGTTGGCTCTTTTCCTTCTGGGCATGCATCTTATTACCGACGGGCTGCATAAGGCGGCAGCCCGCCAAGTTCAATATATTTTAGGCCATGTAACAAGAAACCGCTTCTACGGTATGCTGGCCGGCCTCTTGGTGACCATTATCCTCCAGACCAGTGCTGTAACCACTGTTTTATTGGTGGGCTTTGTTAGTGCAGGCCTCATGAATCTCAGCCAGGCCCTGGGAGTAATCTTAGGTGCAGCCATAGGTTCTACCCTGACCCCTCAACTCATTGCCTTTAATCTTGGTGACTATGCCCTTTGGGCGGTGGTTGCCGGTCTCATTCCCTATCTTTTCTCCAAACGCCTCCGCTGGCGCCATTTAGGGGAGGCCGTGATCGGCTTTGGTCTTATCTTTTATGGTGCAGGAGTGATGGGCCAGGCGGCTGCTCCTTTAAAGTCGCTCCCGGAATTCATTGCTCTGTTGGACCGTCTGGCTTCCTTCCCCTGGCTTATGGCTGGTGTAGCCACCCTTTTTACGGCCCTGGTACAGGCGAGCACTCCCACCGTGGTGCTGGCCATGACCTTGGCGTCCCAAGGCAGCCTTTCTCTGCCGTCGGCCCTGGCCATGGTCCTGGGAGCAAATTTGGGCACTACGGCTACCGCTTTTATCTCTAGTCTGGCCCATTCCCGTGAAGCTAAGCGCGTGGCCCTGGTACACTTTTTGTTTAAACTCGGTGGTGTGTTCATTTTCTTGCCCCTTCTAAACCTCTATACTTGGCTGGCCGAGACAACATCGCCCGACATTGCGCGGCAAGTTGCCAACGGCCATACCTTGTTCAATGTTATTAACATGTTGATATTTATTTGGTTCACCCCATGGATGGGTAGACTTGCCACAAGAATCTTACCGGACGCTCCGGAGGAGGAGAAGGTAGCCAAATACCTCGATTCTACTGTGGTGGAGGTACCAGAAGTTGCTTTGACCAACGTAGTGAGGGAGCTCCTACGTATGGCTAATGTTATAAATCGGGAAATGTTTCCCCGGGTCATGCAACCCTTAGCAGCTCGGGAAGTCGATTTACTGGAAAAGTTGAAGGGTCTAGACAATCTCCTAGACTATCTTTATCACGCTATTGCCCGCTACCTAATCAGGATACCCGAAACGAATCTCTCCGAAGAGCAGTCGATCCTTAAAATCAAGCTGCTGTATATAGCCAGCGACCTGGAACATATAGGGGATGTCCTGGTAGAGATGGCTCACCAGTGGCAAAAGATCGAAACTACTGGTGTAGAGTTTTCACCCCAGGGGCAGACGGAGTTACACGAGATGTTTGAAAAGGTGCGAGAGAACTTCAATGCAGCGGTAGAAGCTTTTGCGACTAACGATGAAGGTGCGGCGGTACAGATTATCCGTCGTCACCCTGAGATTTTACGGTTGGAAAAAGACCTGCGTTGCTCTCACTTTCAGAGGCTACAGCAAGAGAACCGTTTAAGTCTAGAGACAACCTCGGTTCATATGGAACTGATCAATCAATTCTTACGCCTTAATCTTCACAGCGTAAGTATTGCTCAAGCAGTGATGGGTATTATCTAGCCGGGTTAAAGGGCGGTTGAAACCCAGAAGGGGGGGTGACCTGCGGGTGAAGCTTTAATGGATGAAATTTTTAAGGGAGAATTTTGAAAGCGCTTACCACAAAACGAGGCTTTGAGGAGGTAGCAGCACTTATGTCCACCATGCGTTGCGTAGTTCTCCATGCCGACTGGGAACCCCGGCCGGGCTTCAAGCTGGGGGCCAAAGATGTCGAGGGAAAGCAGACTTACTTAGGCAGCCGGGTGTGGCGGAATCCCCGGGTAGTTGTTGAGGAGAAGGAGATACCCAAGCCTGGCCCGGGCGAAGTGGTGATCGAGGTTAAGGCTTGCGGCATCTGCGGAAGCGATGTGCACATGGCCCAGCCGGATGAGGAAGGGTATATCCTGTATCCCGGGTTGACTGGTTTCCCGGTGGTCCTGGGCCACGAAATCGCGGGCGTGGTCGTAGAGGCAGGGCCGGGGGCTTTCGATAAGCGCACCAATAAGCCGTTTAAAGGCGGGGAAGAAGTGTGCACCGAGGAGATGGTATGGTGTGGGTCCTGCCAGCCTTGCGCCGATGGATACCCCAACCATTGCGAGCGTTTGGATGAGCTGGGATTCAACGTAGATGGTGGGTTTGCCAAGTATGTGAAGGTACCAGCTCGCTTGGTATGGAGCCTGGAGCCTTTGAAATCCCGGTATAAGGGTTTGGATCTGTTCCTGGCGGGCAGCTTAGTAGAACCCACCTCAGTAGCCTATAACGCTGTGATAGAGAGGAGCGGTGGCGGTATAAGGCCTGGCGACAACGTAGTTATCTGTGGAGGAGGACCGGTAGGCATTGCGGCCTGCGCTA
Source organism: Thermanaeromonas sp. C210 (assembly GCF_013167955.1). NCBI lineage: Bacteria > Bacillati > Bacillota > Clostridia > Neomoorellales > Neomoorellaceae > Thermanaeromonas > Thermanaeromonas sp. C210. Next base: position 507,305 of record NZ_BLWF01000004.1, on the reverse strand, counting down.
TTCTAAAACGCCAGGGGGCGGCCAGGGTAATCTTATCGGAGCCCGAACCGGCCAGGGCAGAGCTGGGGCTAAAGATGGGCGCTGATTATGTGATTAATCCCCTTAAAGAAGATTTTGTGCAAAGGGTGCTGGAGCTAACTCACGGGTATGGGGCGGCCCTGTATTTGGAGGCCACTGGACTGCCGACTGTGGTATATCCCCAGATCGAACAAGTGATCTGGGAAGGCAGAACCCTAAATGCCAGGGTAATAGTTGTAGCCAGGGCGGACGCCAAGATGCCGGTTACCGGCGAGGTGCTCCAGGTGAGGCGGGCGCAGATTATAGGCGCCCAGGGTCACTCCGGCCATGGCACCTTCCCGCGGGTTATCGAGAGCATGGCTGCCGGGATGGACATGACGCCCATGATCACCAAGAAAATAAAGTTGGACGAGGTACCGGAAAACCTCGTGTTGCTTCGGACTGACAGGAAGGAATGCAAGATAACCTGCGTTATGGATTAAACACCGGTGGGGCGGGCCGGGGTGCCGGGCCACGGTCCGGTGCACACGCATCCCGGCATGGAGAATCCAGGAGAAGTATCAGCCGCACTTCAAGGAGGAGTTGATAAACCTATGGAGCAGAAGGCAGTTAAGGGCTGGCTTTTGACTGAGCACCCGGCCATTGTCTTTGAAGACAATACCGTGGGCCGGCTCAAGAAACAAATCTGGGATGCCTCGGAAGAAGAGATCGATGCTATCTTAAAAGAATACGAGATCCCTTCGGAACCCGAGCTGGGCAAACCCGGCACTTATATCCAGAATACTCCCCGGGCTAAGGTAATTGAAAAACGCAAGAAGAACGATATCGTCTTTGTGCCCATCGGGTGCACGGAAAACCACGGCCTTCACGCTAACAGCGGTTTGGATACCTTCATGGTAACCCAGATTTTGGAGGGTGTGCGCCGCTATACGGCCAAGCAGGGCCGGGAAGTGAGCCTGGCCTTCCCACCTTTGAATTACGGTGGGCACCCCTATCACCATGTGGGTATGCCGGGAACGGTTATCATGCCCAAGGAAGTAGTAGAGGAAACCGTCATATATACCATGCTGGGCCTGTGGAATGATGGATTCCGCAAGATTATCCTGGTAAACAATCACGGCCACCTGTGGATGCTGGAATCGGCGATCCAGGAGTTTATGAAGAGATTCCACCTGCCGGGCATTTTCCAGGTCCTCGACTGGCACCGGGCTATCAGGGAATTTTTCTTCCCCGTGGATAGGGAAGACAGCCTGGAAACCCATTTTGTCCATGCCGACGAGGCAGAGACTTCCATAGCCCTCCTTCTTTTCCCGGGCATGATAGATATGAGCGTGGTGGAGGATGCGGAACCCGAAGGCTTCTTGCCGGCAGGTCATTTTGATACGGCTGTAGATCCCTTCCGGCGGCCCCACCGCTGGTCCGAAGGCGAAGGACACATGGCCATCGAGCGGGCGGCCACTCCCCAGGGAGTGGTGGGCAAACCCAGCCAGGCTTCTGCCAAGAAGGCTAAGCGGCCTATAGCCGCAATTTTGAAGTATCTCACCTTGTTGCATGACCAGATCCTGGAGGCCTTCCCGCCCGGCACCGTACCGCCGGTAGAGAAGGTAACCTTGCGAACCGAGGAAGAGATGCGGCCCTTCCTGAAAGAGCCTTTGAGCGAAGGCTGGAAGTCGGTATATGAACTGCCCCTGATAGGGCCCTTCCACAAGCTATAATTTTGCTGCCTTCAGTACCAGGGAGGCTGGCGCTATCTATTAGGAGCCGGCGCCAGCCTCCGGGCAACTGCGTGTTTCAGAGAAGTCAACTTTTAAACCCGGGGGGAAGACAAAGGTATGGCTAAGAAGATAAAGGTGGGTCTTATAGGCGCCGGACGCATCGGGAGGGTACATGCCGAAAACATACGTTTTAATATCCCGGATGCGGAAGTGGTGGCCGTCGCCGACCTCTACAGCGATAGAATAAAAGACTGGGCATCTAATCTGGGTATCAAGCACATCTTTGGCGATAGTCAAAAGATTATGGAAGATGAAGCCATCGACGCCGTCTTAATCTGCTCTTCTACGGATACCCACTCGGCCTTGATAATACAGGCGGCGCGAGCTGGCAAGCACATCTTTTGTGAAAAGCCCATAGATTTCGACCTGAACCGGATCCAGGAGGCCCTGCAGGCGGTAGAAAAGGCAGGGGTCAAGCTCCAGATCGGGTTCCAGCGGCGATTTGATCCCAGCTTTAAGAAAGCTTATGACCTGATAGGGCAAGGGAAGATCGGTGATATACGGGTTATAAAGATAACCTCCCGGGATCCTGCACCTCCTTCGTTGGAGTATATAAAGGTTTCCGGCGGGCTTTTCCTGGACATGACCATTCACGACTTCGATATGGCCAGGTACCTGTCGCGGAGCGAAGTGACAGAGGTGTACGCCGCAGGGGGGGTGATGGTGGATAAAACCATCGGTGAAGTGGGAGATATCGATACCGCCATCGTTACCTTAAAATTTGCCAACGGCGCTCTGGGAGTGATAGATAATAGCCGCCAATCCCTCTATGGTTACGACCAGCGGGTAGAGGTTTTGGGGTCTAAGGGGTGTATACTGGTAGGAAATGATCCTCTAACCCATACGATTTTAAGCACGGAAGAGGGCTTCCTAAGCGACAAACTCCAAAACTTCTTTATCGAAAGGTACCGGGAGGCTTATATAGAAGAGATAAAGGCTTTTGTGGACTGCCTATTAAACGATAAAGCACCGCCCGTTACGGGTATGGACGGCCTGCAGCCGGTGTTGATCGGCCTAGCCGCCAAGAAATCTTTGCTCGAAGGTAGGCCCATCCCCATCAATTCACCTTCTGGTGGAGGTCTAGAAACATGAAACTAAGCGTATCCATTGCCCAAAATGCCCCTGCACCTGCCCCCTTTGTCCTGAGGGGGCCTTATGTTGATAGCCTTAGAAAGGCTGCTGCCCTGGGATATGATGCTGTAGAGATCCACGTAAGAGACCCTCGGGAACTGGAGATAGAACAGATTTTAAAGGTTTGCCGGGAGGAAGGGTTGACCGTTTCTACCTTGGGCACAGGGCTGGGATACGTGGTAGATAAATTAAGCCTTACCCATCCCGAGGCTAAGGTGAGACAGGAAGCGGTAAAGCGCCTGCTAGACCATATCGAAGTTGCTTCGTACTTGGGAGCTGGAGTAATAATCGGGTCCATGAGGGGGGTGATTGGTGAAGCCGGCCAGTTTAAGCAATACGAAGGATATGCTGCGGAAGGTTTGGCCCTTTGCCTGGAAAAGGCTAAAGAATGCGGGGTCACCCTTTTCTTGGAAGCCATAAATCGGTATGAGACTAATTTCCTCAACACGGCAGAAGAAGGTTTAGATTTCCTGGTTAGATTTAATTCCCCCTACCTTAAGCTTCACCTGGATACCTTTCACATGAATATCGAAGAGGTAGATTTTAGCGAGAGTATAAAAAAGGCGGGGGAAGCCCTGGGCCATGTTCATTTTGCGGATAGCAACAGGCTTTACCCGGGTCGGGGGCATATCGATTTTAAAGAAATAATCATTGCTTTAAGGGACATCGCCTATAACGGGTATATCGCCCTGGAGTGTTTGCCCTATCCTTCTCCTGAAGAAGCGGCAGCGGGGGCTTTAAAATATATTAAAAGATTGCTGGCGGGAATCTAGTACGGAAAAGTCATTGGTTGGTTCCACGGCGTCCCGACCAGAAGGAAGCAGCCACCCACCATGGATCTTAGAAAATAGGATTCTAGAAGGGAGGAGAAAAAAGTGCGGGCGTTGAATAAAACCCTGCTGCACAATAACTTTCCTTTTCCCCCTAACCTTAAAGTAGGCGCTGATAGTTCTGGTTTTCCGGAGCGGGTAATCCAGTTTGGCGAAGGTAATTTTCTACGAGCCTTTGTAGACTGGATGATTCACCGGCTAAACCAAGAAGGTTTATTTAAGGGCCGTGTGGTAGTGGTCCAACCTTTGCCCCAGGGCCTGGTAGAAAAGTTAAACCAGCAAGACGGCCTCTATACTCTCTTCTTATATGGTTACCGGGAAGGTAAAGCAATAGAACATAGAGAGATAATAACCTGCCTCAGCCGGGGCCTGAATCCCTACACAGAATGGGAGGCGGTACTGGAATGCGCCACCAATCCCGAAATCCAGTTTGTGGTTTCCAACACCACCGAGGCCGGCATCGCCTATGACCCGGCAGACAGCCTGGATCTTAGGCCTCCCCGTTCCTTCCCCGGCAAATTAACGGCTTTTCTCTACCGGAGATACCAGCACTTTAAAGGCGGTCGCGATAAGGGGGTGATCCTTCTTCCCTGTGAACTTATCGACCGCAACGGGGACAACCTCAAGAGAATAGTCTTGCAGTTGGCCGGGGAGTGGGGACTATCACCTGGATTCCAGGAATGGATTGACCAATCCAACCTTTTTCTCAACACTCTCGTTGATCGCGTAGTACCCGGTTACCCTCGCGACAAAGCCGCTCAGCTAAGCCAAGAGCTGGGTTACCAGGACGAATTGATGGTAGTGGGAGAGCTCTTTCATCTCTGGGTAATTGAAGGCCCGGCGTGGATAAAAGAGAAATTGCCTTTCCACCGGACCGGGCTCAATGTGGTCTGGACCGATGACCTCACACCTTATCGCACCAGGAAGGTGCGCATTTTAAACGGAATTCACACGGCTACAGCAGCCCTTTCCTTCTTGGCGGGGATCGATACGGTGAGGGAAGCAGTGGAACACCCTCTCTTGGGCCGTTTCATGCAGGAGACCATTTTTGAGGAGATCCTTCCTTCGTTAGATGGTGACCCCGAGGTGCTCCGAGATTTTGCTGAAGAAGTCCTGGAGCGTTTTCATAATCCTTATATTGTCCACTACTGGCAGAGCATCCTCCTCAATACTACAGCTAAATATAAAACCCGGGTTTTGCCCTCTATCCTGGATTATATTGACCGGAAACGGTCCCTACCTTCAAGGTTAATTTTCTCCCTGGCGGCCCTGGCCTTTTTGTTCAAGGATGGACAAGTACAGGACCGGAACTTCTTGGGACACCGCGGGAAGGGTAGCTTTACCCTGGAAGATGACCCGGAGGCTCTGGCTTTCTGGCAGGCCGCCTGGCAGAGATACCAGGGGACGGCTGAAAGTACAAAAGAGGTGGCAAATTTTATTCTCCGCCGGGAGAGAATTTGGGGCCAGGACTTAACTACTATTGCCGGCCTCACCCAGCTTTTGGCTAAGCATCTAGAAACGATTATAAACCTGGGAATGGAGCGAGCCCTGGAAAAAGTCTTAAACTGTGAGTGAGGAGCATATGAATAAGGTTTTACAGTTGAATGAAAAGGATAATGTGGCCGTAGCTTTAACCTTTATTCCTGCCGGCGCTACAGTGAGGGCAGGGGGGAACGAGATCTGCTTGCAGGAAGCCGTAAAGGCCGGGCATAAATTTGCCCTGGTGGATATACCCGCTGGAGCGGACGTTATTAAATACGGTTTTCCCATTGGTACGGCTACCACTACTATTCAGCGAGGTCAATGGGTGCACAGCCACAATCTACACAGCAAGCTTGGAAGCCTCCAGGAGTACAGTTACCGGCCCCAGGCTCCAACTAGCCTCCCAGAGGAAGAGGGCTCCTTTTTCCCGGGCTTCCGGCGGAACGACGGCCAGGTGGGAGTGCGCAACGAAATCTGGATTATACCGACAGTGGGCTGCGTTAACCAACTGGCAGAGAATCTGGCCCGCCTGGCACAGGAGCGCTTAGGAGATGTGCCCGGAGTGGATGGCTTTTATGCCCTTAAGCACCCCTATGGCTGTTCCCAATTGGGGGAGGACCACCGCAATACCCAGCGGCTACTGGCTTCTTTATGCCTTCATCCCAACGCCGGCGGTGTACTGGTTTTAGGGCTGGGTTGCGAGAACAACAACGTCCAGGAGTTCCGAGAAGTCGTGGGGCAAAGGGACAACCAAAGGATTAAATTTTTGGTAGCTCAGGAAGCAGAAGATGAGCTGGCCCGGGGTTTGACCTCGCTAAAAGAGCTGGCAGAATATGCCTCTCTCTTCCGGCGGGAACCTTGCTCGGTAAGTGAGCTCAAAATAGGCCTTAAGTGCGGGGGTTCGGATGCCTTCTCGGGGATTACCGCCAACCCTCTGGTGGGGAAAGTGGCCGATCGCTTGGTGGCCTGCGGGGGGACGGCCGTCCTTACTGAAGTGCCGGAGATGTTCGGGGCCGAAACGATACTCATGGGAAGGGCTAAGAATCAGGAGGTTTTCTGGCAAATAGTAGGCCTAATCAATGGCTGGAAGCAATATTATTTAGATCACGGCCAGCCAGTGTACGAGAATCCCTCGCCAGGCAACAAAGAAGGGGGGATCACTACTCTGGAAGAAAAGTCCCTGGGCTGCGTGCAGAAGGGAGGCACGGCCCCGGTGGTAGACGTCCTGGCCTATGGGGAGAGATGCAGGGAAAAGGGCCTCAACCTGTTGAGTGCGCCGGGAAACGATCTGGTATCCTCTACCGCCCTGGCAGCGGCCGGCTGCCAGTTAATCCTTTTTACCACCGGCCGGGGGACACCCCTGGGCACCTGTGTGCCCACCCTGAAAATCTCTTCCAATAGCCAGCTTTATCAGCGCAAAAAGGCCTGGATAGATTTTGATGCGGGTGTTCTATTGACGGGGAAAACCCTGGACCAATTAACAGAGGAGCTGTGGAAGCTTATTATGGCGGTGGCTGCGGGTCGGAAGCGCGCTTGCAACGAAGAGATGGGTTCCAGGGAAATAGCCATTTTTAAAACGGGCGTTACTCTGTGACATCCTCCCTCAATGAATTGAAGGCATTCTGGCAGACCCTTTTGTAAAGCTTTGAGAGCCTGTCCCCGAGGGACAGGCTTTTTGGACACCGATGGGGAAGAACAGGAGGGTTCCCGGCTTTAACCCGCCGCAAAGGAAGAGAAGGCTTGGCCACAAAAATTGCAATTTAGGGGGTGGAGATAAGAGGGATTTGGCCAGCCGTGGCGAATTATTATCATATAGTAAACCAGAGTTTCACAATATGAACCAGAGGTGATGAGGACCCCATGAAAAAGCTGGAGACCATGGAGCGCATTATCCAGTGCGGCATTGTGGCGGTGGTGCGGGCGGAAAATCCCGAACAGGCGTTGAAAATCGCCGAGGCGGTCAAGGCCGGCGGGGTGGAGGCCATTGAGATCACCATGACCGTACCCGGCGCGGTGGAGGTCATACGCGAGCTGGCTGCCACTTACCGGAAGGGCGAAATCCTCATAGGTGCGGGCACCGTGCTGGATGCGGAGACGGCCCGGCTGGCTATACTGGCTGGCGCCGAATTCGTTGTGAGCCCCAGCCTGAATGTAGACATGGTAAGGGTGTGCAACCGCTACCAGAAGGTCAGCATGCCGGGGGCCATGTCCATCCGCGAAGTGGTGGAGGTTATGGAGGCGGGTGGGGATTTTGTCAAGTTCTTCCCCGGTAGCCTTTTCGGGCCGGAAGTAATTAAAGCTATTAAAGGTCCCCTTCCCCAGGCACCCCTTGTTCCTACGGGGGGAGTCAGCCTGGACAATGTAGCCGCATGGATCAAGGCCGGTTGTGAGGCAGTAGGTGTGGGAGGGGAACTGACCAAAGGAGCCAAGACCGGGAACTACGCCTTGGTAACGGAAACGGCCGCGAAGTTCGTAGAGGCCATAAGGGAGGCGCGCCGGCAGGCCGCTTCCTCGTAATCCCCAGTACCCTCCTTTTCCGGCGAGAAACCTGCCCAAGGGGAGACGGCTCGCCGACCGGGAAAGTGGCTGAAAAGGAGGGGCCTGGAATTTTATTTATGAAGGAGGTAGGCCCTAATGGCCAGAGTGGTAACCTTCGGCGAAATTATGCTGCGGCTTTCGCCTCCCGGGTATAGCCGTCTGGTGCAGGCGGATTCCTTGGACGTTACCTACGGCGGAGGAGAAGCCAATGTAGCCGTTTCCATAGCCAATTTCGGCGGTGAGGCCGTTTTTGTAACCAAAGTGCCGGCCAACCCTTTAGGCCAGGCGGCTGTTAATCATTTGCGGCGCTACGGGGTGGATACGCGGTATATCCTGCGCGGGGGCGAACGGCTGGGCATCTATTTTTTGGAGATAGGAGCCTCCCAGCGGCCCTCCAAGGTCGTATACGACCGCAAGGGGTCCAGCATTTCCCAGGTACGGCCGGGAGAATTTGCGTGGGAAGAGATCCTGCAAGGGGCAAGGTGGTTCCACTTTACTGGTATTACCCCGGCCTTGGGGGATAACGTAGCGGCGGTAACTTTAGAGGCTGTCCAGGCGGCCAAGAAATTGGGCCTCACGGTGAGCTGCGATCTAAACTACCGCAAGAACTTGTGGCCGCCGGAAAAAGCCCGGGCTACCATGACCGAACTCATGGCTTATGTGGATATTGCCATTGGCAACGAAGAAGATGCCGAGAAGGTTTTTGGGATTAAAGCAGCGGCTTCGGATGTAACTGCCGGCCAGATCAGTGAAGAAGGATACCGGCAGGTGGCAGCAGAGCTGGCCCGCAGGTTTAACTTAAAGATGGTAGCCATAACCTTAAGGGAGAGCTTTTCTGCCTTTGATAACGGGTGGTCGGCCTTGCTGTATGACGGAAAGGAGTTTTACCGATCCCGCCGCTACCAGATTCATATTGTAGACAGGGTAGGCGGGGGCGATGCTTTTGCCGGCGGCCTGATCTATGCCCTGCTGGAGGGATGCCCACCGCGCGAAGCCTTGGAATTTGCCGTCGCCGCCTCCTGCCTCAAACATACCATTCCCGGCGATTTTAACCACGTAACCCGGGAGGAAGTAGAAACCCTGATGAAGGGGGACGCCTCGGGCCGCGTCCAGCGTTAAAAAGGGCTGCGGTCCTTCTTACAGGCCTTATTGCGGCCCATACGGTCGGCGGCAAGGGGCCGGGGCTGGCTAGACGGAGCCAACCGGCTATGTAGCCCCCAAAGGTGGGCGAAAACCCCGGGGTCCTTTTACAGGAGCGGCCCGGGGTTTTAATTTTTGAGGGGGGTAGGGGGTCCACCGGTGGCGCCTTTAAGGCCGAGGGAGAACGGGTGATATAATTAAAGTAGGATTTAATGAGAATGGCCTGCAGGAGCAACGGGGTGGAGAGAGATGTCCGGAACGGCAAACACCCAGGCTTTGGAAAGGGCTTTAACCATCCTTGAGGCTTTAGCCGGAGAGAAGGAAGGACTGGGCTTAAACGAAGTGGCCCGCCGGGTAGGACTGCACAAGAGCACTGTTTATCGCCTCCTGCAGACTTTTAAGGAATACGGCTATGTAGAACGGGAGGCCGACCACGGCAAATACCGCCTGGGATTAAAGATATTGGAATTAAGCGGGCAAATTCTAGACCGGATAGACGTGCGCACCATAGCCCACCCTTTTCTGGAAGAGCTGGCAGCTAAAAGCAATGAAGTGGCCCACCTGGTAATACCGGACGGAGACGAGGCCGTCTATATCGACAAAGTCGAAGGAAACCGGACTATCCGCATGCACTCCCAGATCGGCCGCCGGGTGCCCCTCCATTCCACGGCCGTGGGCAAAGCTATCCTGGCCTATCTTACCTGGCCGGAAGTACAGGACTTATTGGCCAGGAAGGGCTTGCCCCGTTTTACGGCTCGCACCATTACCGAGTGGACGGAACTAGCAAAGGAACTGGAAGGGATCCGCCAAAGGGGCTATGCTGTGGATAACGGTGAAAATGAAGAAGGCATTCGCTGTGTTGGAGCCCCCATCTTCGATTATCAGAACCGGGTGGTGGCGGCTTTAAGCATTTCCGGCTCGGAAGTTCACGTAACGGAGGAGAGGATACCAGAATTGGGCGGGTTGGTGCGGTGGGCCGGCCGGGAAATATCCCGCCGCTTGGGTTTTCGAGGAGGGGATGCTTAAGGGCGGGGATAGGCTGGTAAAAATTTTATGTTAACTAACGCCTCCCTGTATGGTAACATGAAGGTACCCTTCCTTTAAATTAGCGTTCCTGCCTGCCGTAAGGGAATGTCTAGGAGCTTAACGTGTAAAAGGAGGGGTTTTTGGCCCTCGAGTATGAGGGCAAAACCATGAAGGGGAGGAATGTTGATTTTGCGGCGCAAGCGGTTGATTTTGTCCCTCGTTGCTTTGCTGGTGGCCCTTACGTCCGCCCTTGTTCTGGCGAATCCGGCCGGGGCCGGTACCTCTTATAGCCCAAAGTACATTTACTATCTGAAGACCAACTCGAACCCTCAGGCGACCCCCGTACAATGGTGGGCGTGGCTTTTCTGGCGTCAGCCGTCACCTTCGCCTGCTCCGTCACCGCAGCCGGCTCCCGCGCCTCAACCCCAGCCTGAGCCGGCACCGGAGCCTGCTCCCAGCCCCCCGCCGGAGGAGGCTGATAACAGTTATGAGCTTCACCAGTACGAGGAGCAGGTCGTGGAGCTAGTCAATGCCGAGCGGGCCAAGGCCGGCCTCAAGCCCCTGGCCGTGGACGGGCAGCTATGCAAGGCAGCCCGGCTGAAGGCGGAGGATATGCGGGACCACAACTACTTTAGCCATACCTCCCCCACTTATGGGTCCTTTGCGCAGATGCTCAAGAGTCTGGGGATTACTTACCGGACAGCCGGGGAGAACATCGCCGCGGGCTACCGGACGCCGGAAGCGGTGGTGGCAGCCTGGATGGGGAGCAGCGGTCACCGGGCCAATATACTTAATCCTAACTTTACCCACATCGGGGTGGGCTACGCGAGTGGTGGGAGCTACGGCCATTACTGGGTGCAAGAGTTCATAGGAAAATAGGAAGGGCACGACCGGGGTGCGCCTGTGAAGGGCGCACCCCTTTTTGTTGCCGCACGCTGAGCTTGAGCCGTGGCAGGAAGAAACCCTGTACGTCTTTCGCTGGCGCCCCCTTTTTTGGTGCCGCCCCTTCCGGGGGCAGGAAAGGGAACCGGGATGGCGAATTGGATCCCCGGACTAGGAAGATAAAGGGACGGTGATAAAGTGGCCGTCTACCGGCTCAACGTATGCGGGGAGATGTGTCCCATTCCCATTTTGCGAACTAAGGTGCGCCTGAAGGGCCTCAACCGGGGGGATATCCTTATTGTGGAGACAGACCACAGCTGTACTACCCAGGCCCTGGTAGAGGCGGTCCACAAGATGGGGCATAAGGCGGAGGTACAGAGCGTGGACAACGGGCTATGGGAGATTATCATAGAAAAGTGCCACTGATCTAACAGAAGGCCCGGCGATTGGAGAGGATAAAACGGCAGAACTTTTTATGCAGGTCACTGGCAGGCTTCCCTTGGGGATAGACAATGGTAAAAGTAGTGCGGAAGGAAATACCCTCTACCTTAAGGGCCTTGAGGGCCCCCGTGCTCAGCTCGGCGCGGACCGTCAAGCGGGACAGCAGGGCTACTCCGTGCCCGGCCCGGATGGCAGACTTAATGGCGTCGTTACTGTTAAGCTCCAAGACTATGTTGAGATCCCGTAGGGAGAGGCCGTGCTCGCCGAGGGCTTTTTCTATGGTCTGTCTTGTTCCCGAGCCCTCTTCCCTTATTATCAGGGGCAAACGGCGCAGTTCCTCCAGGCCGATAGATCCCGAGCTAGGCCAGGAGGAGGGGACGATGAGGAGGAGTTCGTCCTCCGCCACGCCCCGGGTGACCAGGCCCGGCACTTCCACGGGCCCCTCGATCAGTCCCAGGTCCACGGTCCTCTCCAGGAGCCGCCGGATGGTTTCTTCCCGGTTGGCCACCAGCAGCCGGATGTTGGCCTCCGGGTATTTTTCTTTGAAGGTGTAGATGGTGCAGGGCAGGGCATAACTGCCGATAGTGCTGCTCGCTCCTACGATGAGGCGTTCGTGGCCGCTCTTCCAGTTGGCCAGGTCCCGCTTCATATTTTCCACGAGCTGCAGCAGGGTTTGACCGTATTCATAAACGATTTCTCCCAGTTCGGTCAGTTCAACGCCCTTGTTAGTCCGGGTGAAGAGCTCGGCTTCCAGGTCGTTCTCCAGGAGCTGTATCTGGTAACTGAGGGAAGATTGGGATATATGGAGGATGCGGGCGGCCTCCGACATGGACTTTACCTGGGCCACCGTGCAAAAGGCCCGGATATGAGACAGATTCATGAGCCTTACCTCCACGCCAGGCAGACTATTAAATAGCTTTCGACAAAGGATGGCCCGATCCTCTTTCTTCTTTCCGGGCTTTTCGGTACGGAGGGGCGATGGTGGGGGGAAAGGATTTACGGGAGGGGATGGACCTGGACGATATGCGGTGAACACCTATCTTGCAGGGAGGCCGGCCTATCGAAAGTATTGGAAGTCTTCGAAAGAATCGATAGGTGGTGCTCGGGGATGGGGGCGGTTAAATTTAGGAATATCAAGGGCTGGGGGGCCAAAGGGTGACCCCCCAGCCCGATCCGGGGGGCTTTTGCGGCGGCAGGAATAAACCCGGTAACGGCTAAATCTTAATGTGAAAGTGCGCTACAATACAAGGGCGAGTGACGGCCGGAAGGAAAACAATGTGTTGGGACAATAACAAAGCTTCCCAATGTAAGCATTATTCCATAAGGAAGGTGGTGGCCGATGTCGCCGATTAAAATCAGCCGGCGTACATTCCTTAAAGCTTCCGCGGCAGCAGGGGCCCTGGCTGCTTTTAATGGCGGCCTCACTGTCGCGGGCCGGGGGCTACCGGCGAGTGCGGCTGAAGCGGAACGGGTTGTACCGAGTATTTGCGAGATGTGCGGTGTTAAATGCGGCATCCTGGTGCGGGTGCGGGAGGAACGGGTGGTAAAGATAGAAGGCAACCCGAAAGATCCCCAGGCGTCCGGACGGCTGTGCGCCCGCGGGAACGCAGGCATGAAAACCCTCTACGACCCCGACCGCTTAAAGGAACCCCTGAAGCGGGTGGAGGAAGGGAAGTTCGAGCCCATAAGCTGGGACCAGGCCTTCCGGGAGATCGGCGAAAAACTGCAGGAGCTCAAGGCCCGCTACGGCCCCGAGTCTTTGGTGTGGCTGGCCCACCCCGAGCTCATTGCTCCCTTCGAGAGGCATTTCATGGCCGCCTACGGCTCCCCCAACTACACGGGCCACGCGCCGACCTGCTATACCGCCCGCAATGTGGCCTTTGAGCAGATGTACGGCGCCGTGCCGGGCGTGGACTACGCCAACGTACGCTACTATATGGCCCTGGGCCGCAATCTCACCGGCGGCATCAAAAATCCAGACATCCAGAAGATCACGGCCGCCAAGGAAAAGGGCGCCCACCTGGTGGCGGTAGACCCGCGCCTGAGCGATTTTGCCACCTTTGCCGACGAATGGCTTCCCATCAGGCCGGGAACCGACCTGGCCCTCGTTCTTGCCCTGATACACGTTATCATCAACGAGAACCTGTACGACGCCGCCTTTGTCGCCGAGCGTACGATAGGTTTTGACGAGTTAAAAGCGGGCGTGAGGGATTACACCCCGGAGTGGGCGGCGGGAATAACGGGTATTGACGCGCCTACCATCGCCCGCATCGCCCGGGAAATGGCGGAGGCCAAGCCGGCCTCAGTGGTAGATCCGGGATGGCATGCCGTAACCGGCTCCCAGTACTACAACAGCCTCCAGACCGCCAGGGCGGTAGCCGCCCTTAACGCCCTCCTGGGCAACCTCGGCGCCAGGGGAGGTTTGAGCTTCCCCACCAGGGTAAAGTTGGGCGATCCCTCAGGGCTTATGGGGCCCAAGACCCCGGAGATCACCGCTCCCCGCTGGGATGGGGCGGGCGGCGAGGAATGGCCTTTAATCAAAGCCCACGGAATAGTGCAGCTCTTCCCCCAGCGGGTGAAGGAGGATGCGCCCTATCCCATTAGAGGTGCCGTAATCTATCACCTCAACCCGGTGCGGTCGTGTCCGGATTCCCAGGCCTTCATCGAAGCGTTGCAGCGGCTTGAACTGGTAGTGGCCATCGATATTCAAATGAACGACACGGCCTACTATGCCCACTACATCTTACCGGAGTCCACCTACCTGGAAAGATACGACCCCTTAATGACCGTGGGCAACAAGATCATTTTGCGCCAGCCGGCCGTGCGTCCCCTTTTCAACACCAAAGGGGCGGAGGAAATCATTGCAGGCCTGGCCCGCGCCGCCGGCCTGGGCGAATACTTTAATTTTACCCTCGAACAGTATAACAATGCCCTGCTGGCTCCTCTAGGCCTTACCCAGGATAAGCTAGAGCGGGAAGGGGTAGCGGAGGTAGAGGCCGAAAAGCCGGATTATACCCGCCTCAAGACACCTTCCGGCAAAATCGAGCTGGCCTGCCCCGCCTTTGTCCGGGCCGGGAGCACTTTGACCCCGGCTTGGGAGCCGCCGCTGGTGGAGCCCGGGGAAGGCAATTTCCGGTTCATCCAGGGGCACGTCCCCATGCATACCCATACCACCACCGACAACAACAGTTACCTGGTCTCCCTCATGCCGGAAAACGAGCTGTGGATCCATACCGGCCCGGCAAGCCGGCTGGGCATTAAGAGCGGGGATATAGTCGAAGTAGCTTCCGAGGTGGGCAAGGTTACGGTAAAAGCCCGCGTGACCGAGGGTATTCACCCCGAGGCCGTTTTCTTGGCCCACGGCTTTGGCTGCGGTGTACCCTTGAGGCGCCTAGCCTACAACCGGGGGGCTAACGGCAGCCTCCTGATCCCCATCAGGGTGGCCCCTATCTCAGGGGTGACCGCCCAGTGCGAAACCCTGGTTACGGTGCGGAAGGTGGGATAAAACAATGGCGCGTCTCGGTATGCTGATAGATCTTAACCGATGCATAGGCTGCCATGGGTGTACGGTGGCCTGCCAGGCGGAGTGGGGGCTATCACCGGAGGAACACTTCACCCGCGTTCACCGCTATGAGGTGGGAACCTTTCCCGCAGTGCGGGGAGGCGTGGTTCTTACCCAGTGCATGCATTGTGACGATCCCCCCTGCGCTAAAGTCTGTCCCACGGGCGCGACCCAAAAGAGGCCCGATGGTGTGGTTACCGTAGACGAAACAAAATGCATCGGCTGTCGCTACTGCGAATCGGCCTGCCCCTATGATGCCCGTACCTTTAACCGCGAGCGCAACATCGCGCAAAAGTGCTACTTCTGCTACCACCGGCTGGCGGAAGCCAAACAGCCGGCCTGCGTGGAGACCTGTATGGCCGGGGCGAGGATTTTCGGCGACCTGGAGGACCCGGGGAGCGAAATAAGCCAGGCCATAAGCAGCAAAAAGGCCGTTAAAATATCCGGCACCGCGGTGGCTTACGTACCTCCCCGCAATTTGCAGCTGGACCGTTCCCTTCTTCCCCCCGACCTTGAGGAGCCGGGGGCGGTGCGGTTGTGGCAGGACATCGTTCACCCGGCGGGCAAGGCCGCCATGGGCCTTGCGGCGGCGGCAGTAGTTACCAGTCTGTTAATCAACACTATTGCCAAAGGGGGTAAGGAACATGCCGGAAAGAAGGATTGAGCGTTTTAACCTGGCGGAGCGGCTGGGGCACTGGAGCCACGGGGTAACCTTCGTGCTACTGCTGGTTACGGGCTTAGGGCTGGTTTTCCGGGGATTAAGCGGCCTCTTAAGTCCGGAAGTATTGCAGGCTGCCCGGAACGTGCATCACGCCATGGCTTATCCTTTCACTTTCTTGACGGTTCTCATCCTTCTCCTTGGAACTCCCCGGACGACCTTCCAGTGGCTCAAAGAATGCTTTACCTGGAGGAAGGAAGACCTGAAGTTCCTCCAGGGCTTTCCCCGGGAATTCTTCGGCCTCCCGGTGAAACTGCCCGAACAGGGGAAATTCAATGCCGGAGAAAAACTGAATTCCCTTCTCACCGTCTTCGGTTCCGTCTGGATGATGGCCACGGGCTGGATACTCCTTTTAAGGGATAGGTTGTCCCCTGAAGTGGTGACCTGGGCCCTTCCCCTCCACTCGGCGGGGGCCTTGTTAATGGGAGCCGTGTTGATAGGGCATGTCTATCTCGCCCTGGGCCACCCCGGCTCTAGGGAGTCCATTAAGGGAATGATCTGGGGCACCGTTTCGGAAACCTTTGCCCGGGAGCACCACGGCCGCTGGTACCGTGAAATCACAGGGCAGGATGAGATGGAAAGGAGCCGCCCAAGGGTGGCCTAGTAGGCACGCCGGTGTATAGCATATACATGAGCAATTTAAACAATCTATGCGACTTGGAGAGCGCACGGTTGGCAAACATCGTGCGCTTTTCTTTTATGCGCCCGGCATGGGCAAGGGGTTGCGGGTGGGAGTTCGGACGGCCCGGATACCAGTAGTCGTTAGTTGGAGGTCCCAAAATTTGCGGAGAAAATCTTTTTCGAGCCGGCAGGAATTTAAAATTTCATGTAGAATAATAAACAGCGTTAAATAATAATGAGGTATTATCCCTGAAAAGGCTCATAAAAGGGCGTGGGATAAAGGGTTAAATTCTAGTAAATATAAACTTAACTAAATAAAGTATTTTGTAATGGTTTTAGGTGCAGTAAAATTCGCCCGCCAGGTTGAAGGCGTTGAAGAGATGAAGATAAGGTCTAACTTAATAAGCTTGTCAAGGAAAGGATAAACGTCAGGATGCTGAGCTTAACTCGAGAGGCGCTAAAGAATAGGGCAGTATGGGAGAAAGCCGGGATCAAGTTGCCTAAATTCGAGCATGACGAAATGATGTTAAATACCCGAGAAAACCCGACGTGGGTGCACTTTGGAGCGGGTAATATATTTAGGGCCTTTATCGCTATGCTACAGCAGGAGCTCCTCAACTTGGGAGCAGCTCGTACGGGTATTGTTGCGGTTGAACCTTTCGATTTCGAGATTATAGAGCGCGTCTATACACCCTATGGCAATTTGGGCCTCGTAGTTACCTTACATTCCGACGGAACGTTGGACAAAAAAGTTGTAGCCAGCATAAGTGAAAGTCTAATCGGAGATATATCGCGGCAGCACGATTGGAACCGTTTAAAAGAAATATTTACTAAGCCCTGCTTGCAAATGGTTACCTTTACCATATCTGAAAAAGGCTATAATCTAAGAAATGCCTCCGGAGAGTACTTAGAAGAAGTTAAGCGGGATATGGAAGAAGGGCCCGACCAGCCCGGACATGTTATGTCTAAAGTAGGTGCGTTACTCTACGCTCGGTATAAGAACGGGCAGCTTCCTGTAGCTTTGGTAAGCTTGGACAATTGTTCTCATAACGGGACGAAACTAAAGAAAGCGGTTGAAACTATTGTTCAAAGATGGGTGGATAACAGGTTAGTGGAGGAGGGGTTTCTGGAATACGTACTCGATACCCATAAAGTGAGCTTCCCCTGGACGGTGATCGATAAGATTACTCCGAGGCCGTCGGAGGATGTGAAAGCAGCCCTAGAGGCTATAGGGTTCGGTGATACAGAGATTATTCGTACGTCAAAAAACACTTATGTGGCGCCTTTTGTAAACACCGAAGGCCCACAGTATCTTGTAGTGGAGGATGTCTTCCCCAACGGACGTCCGCCCCTCGAGCTGGTAGGGGTCCTCTTTACCGACAGGGAGACCGTGGACCGGGTGGAAAAAATGAAAGTCTGCACCTGCTTAAATCCCTTACATACCGCATTGGCGGTGTTCGGATGCTTATTGGGATACAACTACATTGCGGAAGAAATGAGGGATTCTCATCTAAAGAAATTAGTAGAAAGAATCGGATACGAAGAAGGCTTGCCTGTAGTGGTAGATCCGGGGATCCTGGACCCCGAAGCCTTTCTTCAAGAAGTTATCGAAAAGAGATTGCCCAATCCGTACATTCCCGATACACCCCAGAGGATTATGACCGATACCTCCCAAAAAATGAGTATAAGATTTGGCGAGACTATCAAAGCCTACCGGGACAGGGCAGAGTTGGATCCGGCAAGTCTTACTTATATTCCTTTAGTAATTGCCGGCTGGTGCAGGTATTTAATGGGATTGGATGATAAAGGTAATCCCATGCAGCTCAGTCCCGATCCGATGCTTCCGTTCCTACAGTCATGCCTTGCTGGAGTACGGATGGGTGATATTACTTCTTTAGGCGATAGCTTAAAACCTATTTTATCCAACAAAGGCATTTTTGGTTTAGACCTTTATAAAGTGGGGTTGGGGCAAAAGATTGAGGGTTACTTTGCGGAAATGATTTCAGGAGCTTACGCTGTACGGGCTACCCTACAAAAGTATTTATAAGTGCCTAAAGAAGAGTTGTAGTGGAGTTAATTTAGTTCTTCTGCGGCCTAAATTCTCGCATAAAATTGCGGCTTTACGGGGGGATAAGGCCATGAAACTGGTCTTTAGATGGTTTGGAGGAGGCCATGACCATATCTCTCTCGAGCAAATTGCGCAGATACCAGGCAGACCTGGTATTGTTGGTGCCCTTTACGATGTGCCAGTCGGTGAAGTATGGCCCCTAGAAAAAATCAAAAAACTAAAGGAGACTGTAGAAAAGGCGGGACTGGAATTAGAAGTCATAGAGAGTGTCAATGTCCATGAGGATATCAAACTAGGGCTTCCCAGCAGGGACCGGTACATCGATAATTACATTCAAACCTTAAAAAATCTGGCTCGGTGCGGCATTAAGGTAGTCTGCTATAACTTTATGCCCGTATTCGACTGGACGCGCACGGACTTGGCGAAGATCTTGCCGGACGGCTC
This sequence comes from Thermanaeromonas sp. C210, assembly GCF_013167955.1. Classification (NCBI taxonomy): domain Bacteria; kingdom Bacillati; phylum Bacillota; class Clostridia; order Neomoorellales; family Neomoorellaceae; genus Thermanaeromonas; species Thermanaeromonas sp. C210. The sequence continues at coordinate 488,629 of NZ_BLWF01000004.1, read as the reverse complement.
TAAGACGTTGTCCTACGAAGACGAAAAGATACAGAAGATAGACCCCCGGAAGCTAGTAGAAGAAATAGCGACCAATTCCCACGGTTTTGAATTACCGGGGTGGGAACCCGAAAGGCTGCGTAACTTAAGGGATCTGTTCGCCCAATACCACGATGTAGATGAAGGCAAGCTCTTAAAAAACCTGGAGTACTTTTTAAAGGCCATTATCCCTGGGGCCGAAGAAGTTGACATAAAGATGGCCCTTCACCCCGACGATCCGCCGTGGTCTGTTTTCGGGCTGCCTCGGGTTGCCAAATCTAAGGAGGACCTAGAAAAAATAATCAATCTCGTGGATAGCCCCTATAACGGTCTTACCCTGTGTAGCGGTAGCCTGGGGGCCGATCCCAATAATGATATTCCAGCTCTGATCCGGTATTTTGGGGCGCGAGGAAGGATATACTTCGCCCATGTAAGAAACATCAAGATTCATTCGCTACGCAATTTTGATGAGACCTCTCACTTATCTTCTGATGGTTCCTTAGATATGTTTGAGATTATGAAAGCTTATTATGATATCGGTTTTACAGGCTACCTCAGACCCGACCACGGCAGGATGATTTGGAATGAAGTGGGTAGACCAGGTTATGGTTTGTATGACCGGGCCTTGGGCATAGCTTACCTAAACGGTCTGTGGGAAGCCATTAGTAAAATGGAGACAAGGTATCGTTAATAAGGGACGACCGGGGGAAAGGTTGGAACCTGGCTGGAAGTTAACCTAAAAACCATTTCGTACGCCTTAAGATGGTCAAGGGGTAAGGAGGCTTACCATGTACAACTTTCAAGGTAAAGTAGTATGGGTTACAGGAAGTAGCACGGGCATAGGGCGGGCGATAGCCCGTGGTTTTGCCCGCCACGGTGCAGACGTAATAGTCCATTATAGAAATAGCGCTGCCGAAGCCTTTAGTTTAGTGCAAGAAATGGAAAATATGGGGAGAAGGGCGCTGCTGGTTAAAGGGGATGTTTCCTGTGGTCAGGACGTGGAAGAGATGGTCAGGGAAATCCAAGAGAGCTTCGGACGGCTCGATATTCTTGTTAACAATGCCGGATCAATGATAAAGAGAGCCCGCCTGGAAGAAGCCGATGAAGAGTTATGGGAAAGTGTAATGAATACCAACTTGAAATCCGCCTTTATGGTGACTAAGGCCGTTCTCCCTATGATGAAGGCTCAGGGCAGGGGCAAGATAATAAACATCACTTCGGTGGCGGTCAAGACGGGCGGCGGTCCGGGAGCGCTTATTTATGCTACTGCTAAGGGGGCCTTAGCTACCTTCACCCGCGGTCTGGCCAAGGAACTGGCCGGGGATAATATCCTGGTCAACGCCGTGGCACCTGGTTTGATCCGTACACCTTTCCATAAACCGGAGATTACTCCCCCGGAAATGTTCGAGGATATGGCCCGCAATATCCCTCTTAAGCGCGCTGGCGTACCAGAAGACGTAGTAGGAGCGGTTTTGTTTTTAGCCTCGGATTATGCTGATTACATTACAGGCCAGACCATTGATGTCAACGGGGGTATGGTAGTTTATTGATGCCTTAAGAAGCAGGGGAGACCAGGAGGAAGGGACTATGGGGGTTATTACCGACAGGGCCGCTCTGGAAGCAGTCGTTGCACGAGAAATGGCTCGGATACAGGTTACGGACATGCATACCCATCTCTATCCGCCGGCCTTTGGCGACCTGCTGCTCTACGGCGTAGATGAATTATTAACTTATCATTACCTGGTAGCGGAGTTTTTCCGTTATTCCGGCCTTAAGTATGAAGATTTCTTTAGCCTCCTAAAGATCGGCAAGCCAACCTGGTATATAAAACCTTATTTAGAGATAATTCTCCCCTGAGCGAGGCCCAAAGGGGCTTCCTCACCATACTTAAGGAACTGGGGCTCGCCGGTGCTGCGGGGGAATTGGAGGAATTGAGATTACAGTTTAACATTACCTCTCTGAGCGAATATGTAGATAAAATATTTGGTCTGGCTGGAGTAAAAGAAGTGGTAATGACTAACGATCCCTTCAACCCGCAGGAAAGGCATTTATGGGAAAAGGTGGGCAACAGGGATCCCAGATTTAAAGCTGCCTTGAGGCTCGATGTCCTCTTAAATCACTATGAAAATGCATCCGCCCACCTGGCCAAGGAGGGCTACCTGCTGGGAAGCCCTGCTGAACCGAGTACAATAAAGGAGATTCAACGCTTCTTACGATATTGGATGCATAAAACCCAGGCTGTGTACGTAGCGGTCTCCTTGCCTCCTGATATTAAAATTCCCGAGGATACTGTACGTTCCCCCTTACTGGAGAAGGCCGTACTTCCGGTATGCAGGGAGTTTAATGTGCCCTTGGCCCTCATGATAGGGGTCAGGAGGTCGGTTAACCCCCGGCTGGGGCCGGCAGGAGATTCCTTGGGCACGGCTGACGTCCGGGTTATCGAATACCTGTGTTCGACCTATCTAGACAATCGATTTCTCGTGACTATGTTGTCCCGGGAAAACCAGCACGAACTGGCGGTGACGGCTCGCAAATTTAATAATCTAATGGTCTTCGGGTGCTGGTGGTTCTTGAACAATCCTACCCTAGCCGAAGAGATCACGGCCATGAGGTTGGACCTTTTAGGATTGTCCTTCATTCCCCAGCATTCGGATGCCCGGGTATTGGAACACCTGATTTATAAGTGGGCCCGTTTCAGAAAAATCATGGTATCCCTCTTAACGAAGAAATACCTGGAGCTCTGGCAATCTGGGTGGAGGTTGACCGAGGAAGCCATCAAAGGGGATGTGGAACGCCTGTTTAGAAATAACTTCTGGAACTTTGTTACTGGACGTTCTAGCGGCCTCACAACACAGTAAGTTTTGTCCTGAATACCATTTATTCTGGAGGAAGAGCAAACATTGAAGCGTAACGAAGCGGGAAACCTGCAGCATTTGAAGAAGCTTAATCGCTTGGTAGTGCTAAACACCATAAGGCAACACGGTTCTTTGTCGCGCAAGCAGTTGGCTAAATTGATTGGTCTTACGCCAGCGGCCATGACCGGTATCGTACGAGAGTTGGTGGAAACAGGGTACGTTACCGAAATAGGATTGGGGAAATCAGCAAGGGGGAGGAGGCCCGTAAGGCTGGAATTTAATCCCAGTGCTGGCTTCGTAGTAGGTGTCGAGATTACGCGTCAAAGGACCACCGTGGGAATAGTCAACTTAGGTGCCCAGCCGGTGGTGATCAAGCGTCTCTCCATTGCCATGGAAGAACCCCGGCTTGGCTTGGAGAGGCTGGCGGAGGAAACTCGCAACCTCATCATGTCCTCTGGCGTAGAACCCAAGAAGATACTTGCGATGGGGGTGGCCTATCCTGGGCTGGTGGATAGGTCTACCCATACTGTGAAACGCTCCCCCAATTTAGGGGACAAGTGGCGGGATGTCCCGGTAAAGGCCTGGTTGCAGGAGCTCCTCGGGATGGAAGTATTTGTAGAGAACAACTCCAATGCTGCCGCCCTGGCAGAATATAATTTCGGCAAGGGTAATGGAGTTCCTAATATGGCTTACATTAACTTGGGGGAGGGTATCAGCGCCGGAATCATACTAAATGGGACGCTTGTTTACGGGAAAAAGGGCTTTTCCGGGGAGCTAGGACACATGGTGATAGACGAGGACGGGCCTTTATGCAACTGCGGTAATAATGGGTGCTTGGAGAGCTTGTACTCCGCCCTGGCCCTGGTACGCCGGGCGAACAGTGAGATTTATCTGTGCGGAGAAGAAGAACCCCTTAGAAGCGTCTGGCGAGAAAAGGGAGAAATATCCATTGATGATCTGCTAACCTGGTCTTCTTACCCGGAGGGCTATGCTGCCAGGTTGATCAGGCAGGCGGGATGGCATATCGGAAGGGCCATAGCTACCATCATTAATCTCTGCGATCTAGAAGCGGTATTTGTAGGAGGGATTCTGGCGGCGGCGGGGTCGCTGCTGATGGACCCCTTGACCGAGAGCGTAAAGCGGCATGCCTTCCCGGAATTGGTGCAAGAGGTCCGGATAGAGCTCTCGGCCATGCAAGAGGATACCGGCTTTTATGGCGGTTGCGCAGTAGCCTTACAGGCCCTGTTTGAGGGCAGGCTGGATTTCTACGGTGAGTAAAGGAAGCCCTGCGGTAGCCCGGGCTTAGAATGGGGGTGATAGGCGTATAGGCGATCTGGGGTTATGGATGTGGAAAGTAAAGTGTGAGGAGGTTGCAACTAATAAAAGATTGTAAAAAGGAGGTACTACGCGAAATGTCACTAATGAAGAGACAATTGATCATTCCTTTGCTTATACTGATAATGCTTCTTATCGGCGGGTGCGGCCAGCAGGCAGGCGAAAAACAACAGCAGGCCGACCAGACGCAAGACCAGACGTACAAGCTCCGCATCAGTATGGTGATTACCCAAGACGATCCTGTATATCAGGGGTATGAGGAATTCAAAAAGGGTGTAGAGGCCAGAACTAATGGGAAAGTGTCGGTTGAACTCTACCCTGGAGGTGTACTAGGCGCCGATGAGGACTTACTGGAGCAAGCCGTGCTAGGAGGAGATGTCGGAGTCAATTCGGACGCCGGGCGGTTGGGAGTCTGGGTGCCGCAAAGAGGAGTACCAGCAGATCTTAATAGAGGAATCCATTAGGGCAGGGGATTTCACCACTAATAAGCTCCTGGCCAACCTTAAGGAACTGGAAGACAAGATGATAGCAGAAGGCGCCGTAATCAATGATGTGGACCTGGCACCCTTCAAGGAAAGGACCGAGGCAGTCTATACCAAATTGAACTATGAAGAACTGCGCCAGGAGGTCAATAAAGTATTGGGTAAATGAGGGCTGCCGGTGTTGGGGTGGCACGTTGATTGTTCCAGCGTGCCACCCCGCAATCTCGAAGAGAAGGAGGACCGTCATGGAACGGTTAATGCGCACTTTAGACAAGATTGAGGCAATTGTATCCATGGTATTATTGGGTTTCCTGACGATTTTGGTGTTTTTCTCGTCTCTCTTGCGCTATTTGGGATACCCCATTAACTGGTCGAGCACTATAGCAAGTGTGATCTTTGTCTGGGTCATCTATATTTCGGCTGACCGGGCTCTAAGAAAGGAAGCCCACCTGGGAGTGGACTTGCTCACCAGGCGCCTGCCGGAAAAAATACAGCACGGATTGTCTGTGGCGGTCCTGTTAATTGTCCTTGCCTTTCTTATCCTCGTGGCCTATGTCGCCGTATCTTTAGCTACCGCTCATACCGGCAGGATTATCGAGGATCTACCCATCAGCTATTCGTGGGTTACGTCTTCTGTGGCGGTAGGGGCAATCTTAATGTCTGTTACCGTAGTGGCCAAGTTGCTGGCTAAATTCCATCAGCTAAGAGGAGAGCGCTAACCCCGTCTGCTACTCCCTTGCCCACGAAACTGTGGAGAAGGGATGGTTAAGGTCGCCCTGAAATAAGAGCAGCCCTCGGAGGTGAGAAATAGTGCTCCTCGTAGCTCTGACCTTTATTGTATTACTTTTAGCTCAACGTACCCATAGCCTTTACCCTTGGAATCTCGGGACTTATGTACTTCTTGGTTCAGACCAGCATACCCCTTCCGGTTGTAGTACAGCGGCTGGTAACGGGCACCCAATCCTTTCCACTTCTTGCCGTGCCCTTCTTCATCCTGGCTGCCCACATAATGAACGCCTCGGGCATCACCTCACGGCTGATAAAGCTCGCCGATGCCCTTGTTGGGCACCTTCCAGGAGCTGTGGCGCAAGTGGCAACAGTTTTGGCTATGTTGATAGGGGGTGTGACGGGATCATCCAATGCCGATGCCGCCCTGGAAACCCGCCTCCTGCTGCCTGAAATGCGAAAGAGAGGGTATAACGACGGATTTTCCGGCGTAGTGATTGCCAGCAGCACCTTGACCACAGCCTTGATTCCGCCCAGTATCGGGCTGGTATTGTACGGATTTGCCGGGCAGGTATCTATTGGCAAGCTCCTCATTGCCGGTATGATCCCGGGGATCGTTATGGGCTTAGCCACTATGCTAGTGACTCATGTTATTGCGATCCGCAGGCGGTATGACCTTGAATACAAGGGACGAAAGAAATCCTGGAAGGAGATTCTGGTAGCTACCAAAGAAGGTGTATGGGCTCTCTTATTTCCCATATTCCTACTGGTAACCATTAGATTTGGAGTTTTTACTCCAACAGAGGCGGCCGCCTTCGCTGTGGCCTACGCGTTCCTGGTAGGCAAGTTTATTTACAAGGAGCTTGACGGAGAGAAGTTGATAGAGGCGCTCCGGAACGCTGCCGAGGATAATGCGATAATAATGCTGATCGTTTCCATGGCTGCTATTCTCGGGTATGCCCTGGCTTACGAAAAACTTCCTGTAAAAATGGCCAATCTGGTCCTCGGGACCGCTCACAGTCCCTATGGCCTTATGGCCGTTATTATAGTTTTTCTCCTGGTAGCGGGTATGTTGATGGAAGGGACGGTCAACACTTTGCTGTTGACCCACCTGTTCTTACCCATTGTAGTCAATGCCGGTTTTGATCCGGTCCATTTTGGGATAATATTCCAGGTGATGATCCAGTTAGGGGGCCTTACCCCGCCTGTAGGAGTGAACATGTATACAGTCTGCTCTCTGGTAATATTCCGGTGGAAGCCTTTATTAAAGAAAGCATACCTTATATCATTGCTTTGTTGATCGTTGCTGGCCTATTGATCGCCTTCCCCCAGCTTAGTTTGGCCCTGGTAGGCTTAATGAAGTGAGCATTACTAAATTGTGAAGGAGGAACAGGTTATGAATCCTTCTCAATGGTCGATTATCAAGAAGTGTGCCGCCATGGAAGAATTGCCCGAAGTACCTATAGGGCTTATCGTAGACAGCCCCTGGATCCCTGGTTATGTAGGCATATCAACCACAGACTACTTTGCGCTGCCGGAGAAATGGTTGGAGGCCAACATGAAAGTTATACGGGAATTTCCGGAAGTGATCTTTCTGCCCGGTTTCTGGGTGGAATACGGTATGGCAACCGAACCGTCCGGCTTTGGCTGCAAAATTAATTTTTATCCCGACAGGACGCCAACGATAAATCATATAATCAACTCTCCTGAGGAGGCAGAAGATATACCTGTTCCCGATCCCCGAAGTGACGGATTGATGCCCTTTGTGTTAAGTGTCTATAAGAATATAGAACCCAGGGTGAGGGATCTCGGCCGGTGTATAAAAGTAGTAGCGGCCAGGGGGCCCTTAACTATCGCCTCTCACTTGATGGGCGTTACCAATTTTCTGATGGGGTTAAAGCTCGATCCAGCTAATACCCACAAACTGCTACACAAGACTACTACACTTACCAAGAATTGGCTAGAAGCCCAGGCAGAAGTCTTAGACGAAGTTGAGGGCATTATGGTTCTAGATGATATTGTTGGGTTCCTCTCCCACGATGATTATTTGGAGTTTGCCCACCCTTACCTGAAAGAGATCTTTGCTGCTTTTCCCCACTGTATCAAGATGTATCATAACGATGCGGACAACGTAGTGTATTTTAAGTACCTGGAAGATTTGTCCGTAAATATTTTCAACTTTACTCACCTGCAAGATATCGGTAAGGTGAGAGAGTTAGTGGGTGAAAAGGTATGCCTTCTGGGGAACATCCCGCCTTTGGAGGTACTTACCAGCGGCACCCCCGAAGATGTAGAGGAAGCAGCAAGGAATTGTCTAAAAAAATATGGTAGTAAGGCAGGAATTATACTATCGGCCGGAGGCGGTACCTCCCCGGGAACACCCGGAGAGAACATTCGTGCCCTTGTTAAGGCTGCCAAAGATAGTACGGGAAATCAATAGTTCTCAAGCCTGGGCCCACGGGGGTTCCTCTATCCGGAGGTACCCCTGGTCGGCATCCAGGGTGGCGTAAACACCCAGGGGCAGGGTGGCTATGTCGGTACCGTGGCCGCAGGGGAGGCCGTAAAGGCAGGGAATCCCCAGGGGAGCAAGGCGATCCCTCAGGAGTTCCTCCAGGTCCCCGCATCCTATGCATTCCCCCACTGCTATACCGGCGGCGGCCGAGAGCTTCCCGGCCAGGCGGAGCTGGGTTAGCATGCGGTCCACGCGGTAGGCAGGCTCATCCACTTCTTCCCAAAAGAGGATGGCTCCCCGGGTATCTATCTCAAAGGGAGTGCCTAGGGTAGATACCAGCAGGGAGAGGTTGCCGCCGATAAGGCGTCCCCTGGCCCGGCCGGGGCTGACGGCGAGGGCCTTTCCCGGGAGGGGGCGTACCGTGAAAGAACCGGGGGAACCTGTTAGCATGCTTAATAAAGAAGTTTTGGTATAGGATGTTAAGTGGCCGCCCAATTCCGGGTAAATCATGGGCCCGTGGAAGACAACCAGCCCTGCCTCCTGTACTATGGCCAGGTGCAGCGCAGTAATATCGCTGTAACCGACGAAGATTTTAGGATGGGACCGTATAAGAGCGTAATGGAGGTGGGGCAAAAGGCGCAGGCTGCCGTAACCTCCCCGCAGGCAGATTAGAGCCTTTATCTCCGGTGAAGCGAACATGGCTTCCAGTTCGGCCAGGCGCTCCTCATCGCTTCCGGCCAAGTACCCCTCGCCCGCTTGGAGGGGCCGGTTTAACACTACCCTAAACCCCCAAGATTGCAGCCGTTCTATCCCCCGCAGCAGGTAGGCTTCATCCCATAAAGGTCCGGCCGGCGCTACTATGCCGATGGAATCCCCAGGCTCTAGCGGTCGCGGCTTTAGCATTCTCTGTGCCTCCTCCCCTACTTATTGCCCTACAAATTTATATTCCGCCGTACCCGCGACAGCTGCAACATGTATGTTTTTACCATGGCGGGCGTAGAATAGGACCGGAGGTCAATCCCCGGCAACTTTGGAGATTGCCTTGACAGCCTGGAAGGCAGCCACTTATCATGGAGGTAAAGGACTTCGAAAAAGCTAGCACAGGGCGAGGAAAAGCGAGCAAGCCCAGGAAAGTTTGCAGACGAAGGGGGAGGGTTCTTGCGTCGGCAGATAAAAACCGATAAGGGCCTCCAGGCCCGTATGTTCTTAACCATGTTTCTCCTGGCGGCCCTGTACCTTTTTTTCGCTCTGGTCCTGTGGCAGGCAGGGGTTGGCTACACGGGCATGGCTGTCGTTATCGGTGGCATGCTCTTAGCCCAGTATTATTTCTCCGACCGGATGGTCTTGTGGTCCATGGGCGCCAGAGAAGTCGGCCCTGCAGAGGCCCCCGAGCTCCACGCCTTGGTGGAAAGGCTGGCCATCCTGGCGGATGTTCCCAAGCCGCGGGTGGCCATCGTACGTACCCCGGTACCCAACGCCTTTGCCACCGGCCGCAGCCCGGCCCATGCGGTGGTAGCCGTAACGACGGGGTTGCTGGAGCGGCTGGATCCTCCTGAGGTGGAAGCAGTCCTGGCCCACGAACTGAGCCACATCCGCCACCGGGATGTCGCGGTCATGACCCTCGCCAGCTTCTTTGCCACCGTGGCCTCTTTTTTGGTCCAGCACTTCTACTACTGGGGATGGGGGTATGGTGACCGGGAGGGTCGCGAGGGACGCGGGGCGGCCGCAGTGGTGTACCTGGTATCCCTGGTGGTCTGGATTATCAGCTACTTCCTCATCAACGCCCTTTCCCGTTACCGGGAGTTCGCCGCCGACCGGGGTTCGGCTTTGCTGACGGGAGCCCCCGGCCAGCTGGCCTCCGCCCTGGTGAAGATTAGCGGCGTGATGCAGCGCATTCCCACCCGGGACTTGCGCCAGGCCGAAGCCCTCAACGCCTTTTTCATCGTCCCCGCCTTGAGGGGGGAAAGCCTGATGGAGCTGTTTTCCACCCACCCTTCCCTGGAACGGAGGCTGGAATACCTGCGGCGGCTGGAAAGGGAAATGGAGGGGCGCTAACATGGGCTTATGGGATGTTTTGCTGGGCCGCAGCCGCGTGCCTTCGGCCCGAACCGAGCCCCTCTTTACCCTGAGTACCGCCCGGCTTACCCTGGAAGCCATGTCAGGGTGGATACCGGCGGGCAGGGCCGGTTTAGTATTGCGGCCTGCCGAGGATAGCGCTTTTGCTGCCGCCGCTCAAGAGGCCCGGGATCTGGTGGGGCTGGCGTCCCAGGAGCTGGGCAGCCGGGTGCAGGTAGAGGGTGACGAGTACGGTTACACCTGGTTTGTGTTTCACGACCGGGACTGGGAGGACCTGGTGGCCTTAACCCACATGGCCGGGCAGACCCTGGTGGAACAGGGATACGGCGATCGGCTCTTGGCCGCCGTCTTTCGCCTCGAGCAAAGGGAAACTACCACTCCCGTCCTCTACCTTATCTTTAATTACAAACGGGGCTCCTTTTATCCCTTTATTCCCGTAGATCATAAGGGGAAGGAGCGGGATACCGCAGGCGAGATGCGGCTTTTCGCCCTTCTGGAAAAGGAACTTCCCCTGGAGAAAGATTTGAGCCGGTGGTACCCTTTATGGAACAACCCTGTTTAAGGTCCGGTAACCTGTAACGAGGAGCGTGAAAAAATAATGGGTATCCTATCCCGCATGTCCACCATTTTTAAGGCCAAGCTTAACAAGATCCTGGATGCAGCCGAAGACCCCCACGAAACCCTGGAATATTCATACCAGCGCCAGCTGGAGCTCTTGCAGAAGGTGAAGCGCAACTTGGCCGATGTGGTGGCCTCTAAGAAGCGCCTGGAACTGCAGGTGGTGCGCCTAAAGGAAAATATGGGGCGGCTCGAGGGGCAGGCCAAGGAGGCGTTACAGCTGGGAAGGGAAGATCTGGCCACCGCCGCCCTGGAGCGCAAGCAAGTGCTGGCCGCTCAGCTGGAGGGATTGGAAGAGCAGATTAAGGGGCTGGAGCAGGAACAGGAAAAGCTGGCCACGGTCGAGGCGAGATTGCGGGCCAAGGTGGAAGCCTTCCGCACCAAGAAAGAAGTCATCAAAGCCCAGTACTCGGCGGCCCAGGCCCAGGTAAAGATCAGCGAGGCAGCCACCGGCCTATCGGAAGAACTGGCCGACGTTTCCCTGGCCATCCAGCGGGCGGAAGAAAAGACCGAGAAGATGCGGGCGCGGGCACAGGCCATTGATGAACTGGTGGCCAGAGGAGTCCTGGACGATGCCCTGGAAAGCGCCGACCCCCTGGAAGCAGAGCTCCGTCGTGTTTCCGCGGCGAGTAAAGTCCGGGAAGAACTGGCCCGGCTAAAGAAGGAGGTGAGGAAGGAGTGATTATCCGCATCCTCACCGAAGGCCAGTACCGGCTGAAAAATGAGGCCCTTAGCGAACTGGACAAATTAGACGACGAGCTGCTGGAGGCTATTGCCAACAACGACGAAGAAGGTTTCAACCGCCGTTTCTGCGAGGTGCTGACATTAATCCGCGACCGGGGCACCAAAGTAGAGGATACGGAGCTGGTAGAATCCGACCTGGTTTTGCCTGCTCCGGACACCACCCTGGAAGAAGCCAGGGAGCTCTTCGCCGCCTATCCCCGGAAACTGGGCGATTTCTAGCGCCTACGAAGGCTGCAGGAGAGGGTATACATCTTCAGGACCGCGGAGATGGCGTCTCCTAGCGGCCGGGCATCCAATACGAGTGAAAAAGACTACACCTTCGCTGTAGCTCCGGAATTATCCTCCGGCTACGGCCTTTTCCTTTTCGCAATAGGGGGGGGGCGGCCTTTGCCCGTCTGCCCTGCTGAAGCGCAAGGGACCTTTCCCCTGACGTATCCCCTGGTTTGATGAGGGTGATTTAGCTCGTAAGCGAGCGACTTGAGCTGAGCGAAAGATAATCTTTTGCGAAATTGAGGACGGAGGCGGGGCCGAGGCCATGGACGGCCGAGGCCGGTCCTGAGGCACGGAAGCCGAATGAGCCGGAAACCCCGCCGGAGGCCGAAAATTGAGCGCTTGTTTGGTCTGCAAGGCTCAGGGAGCGAGCGAGGGCCAAATCACGCCCAGGCAAAAAGCGGGGATGCGCCAGACCCCTCCACGGGTGCAGGTTAAAGGATCTTACTTAAAAAGGCCTGGGTCCGGGGATTTTCCGGCCGGTTGAAAACCTTATCCGGGGGGCCCTCTTCCACGATCCTGCCTTCGTCCATGAACATTACCCGGTGACCCACTTCGCGGGCAAAGCCCATCTCGTGGGTTACTACCATCATGGTCATCCCATCTCGGGCCAGGTCCCGCATCACTTCCAGCACCTCTCCCACCATCTCCGGATCCAGGGCCGAGGTCGGCTCATCGAAAAGCATAACGGCAGGCTGCATGGCCAGGGCCCGGGCGATGGCCACCCGCTGCTGCTGGCCGCCGGAAAGCTGATCCGGGTACGCCCTGGCCTTATCTTCTAGTCCCACTTTGCGCAGGAGCTCGTAAGCCAGCTCTTCCGCCCTTTCCCGGTCCAGCCTTTTCACCACTATGGGAGCTAAGGCAATATTCTCCAACACATTCTTATGGGGAAACAGGTTGAAGCTCTGAAACACCATACCTACCTTCTGCCGGACCAGGTTGAGGTTCGTGGACGGGCTGGTAAGCTCTGTCCCGTCGATAATGATAGAGCCCTCCGTAGGTTCTTCCAGCATATTGAGACAGCGGAGGAAGGTGCTCTTGCCCGACCCGCTGGGGCCGATGATTACCACCACTTCTCCCGGGGCAACGTCGCAATCGATACCCCGCAAAACCTCCAGGCGGCCGAAGCGCTTTCTTAACCCCCTAACCCTTATCATCGGTGACGTCCAACCTCCTTTCCAGGAAATCTACCAGGCGCGAAATGGAGAAGGTCAGGACTAAGTAGATCAGAGCTACCGTGAACCAGATTTCAAAGGGCCTGAAGGTGCTGGCTATGATGATCTGTCCCCGCCGGGTCAGCTCCGTAATGCCGATGACCGAGAGCAACGAGGTGTCCTTGAGGAGGGCAATGAATTCGTTACCCAGGGGAGGGATAACCCGCCTGAAGGCCTGGGGTAGAATAACATACCGCATGGCCTGGCCGTGGGTCATGCCCAGGCTCCGGGCGGCCTCCATTTGCCCCCGGTGAATGGACTGGATGCCGGCCCGGAAGATCTCCGCCACATAGGCCCCGCTGTTTAGACTGAAAGCGATGAGGGCGGCCCAAAAGGGGGGGATCCGGGTTACGGGAGAGCCCAGCTGCTCCAAAATCTGGGGGAAGCCGAAGTAGACAATAAAGACCTGCACCAAAAGGGGTGTGCCGCGCAGGAAATCAACATAACAGGTAGCCAGGGAACGGATGATCTTCTGCCTCGACAGGCGCCCCAGCCCTACTATGAGACCTAGTATACATCCTACTAATACGGCCAAAAAGGCCAGTTTTATCGTCTCCAGGGCTCCCCCGAGGAGATAGGGAAAGGAATTGAGGATCAGATTCAAAAGTGCCACCTCGCCCGTAGGACATAAAATATGCGTAGCACCGGCCTGACCGGCCACTACGCATTATATACTACCATAAACTTAACCGATGGAAAGCGCCATTTTTTGATTTACTTGGGCGGTTCTCCAGGCAGAAATTCGGGCGGTGCCTCCCCGAACCACCGTTGATAAATCTCGTCGAACTTCCCGCTCTCCTTGAGTTTCCTGAGGCCCTCATTAATTTTTTCCAGGAGCTCGGTATTCCCTTTGGGGATAGCAATGCCGTATAACTCGCTGTTGGCCAGGTCCCCCACGATCTTTACCTTTTCCTTGTTGTTACCTTGCTGGATAAAGTAGACGGAAACGGGATAATCGTTCACAAAGGCATCCACGCCGCCGTTGATCAACTCCATAAAGGCATCGTTAACCGTGTTATATTCGGTTACCTGCGCACCCTCTATGTTGTTCTTGGCGTACTTGGCCCCGGTGGTACCGATCTGGGCGGCTATCCTCTTGCCCTTAAGATCGGCGAAACCTTTGATGGTGTCGTTGTCCGACCGGACGGCGACGCAGAGGCCGGACTGGTAATAGGGCAGGGAGAAATCTACCTGCTGCCGGCGGTCGTCATCAATGCTGATGGCCGAGATGGCCATATCCACATTTCCGGTGGTCACCGCCGTAATAATCCCGTCAAAGCCCATGTCCTTGAACTCTACTTCGAAACCCTGCACTTCCGCCACAGCCTTCAAAAGCTCGATGTCGAATCCCACGAATTCGCCGCTATTCTGATCCCGGAATTCGAAGGGAGCGAAGGAGGCTTCCGTGGCCACCACGTATTTGGGCTTCGATGCGCCCTCTCCTGCACTGCTAGGTTGTTGCTCCGATTGGCCTGAGGTGGAGCCCCCGCACCCAGCGGCCGTCACGGCCAGCAGTAGGGCGACGGCTAAAAAGAGTAAAGTCCTAAAAGATGTCTTCACTTTCCGACCTCCTCCTTTGGTAGGCTTACTGCGTAAACCCCAAACGACAGTGATATTCGCCAAAAGGGGCAGAACTCCTGCCGGGGAAGGAAATTTCATTGACAGGCAGTGTTGCTCGTGGGAAAATCAAGTTTGGTGGTTCGGGTGGGTAAGGAACTTGTTGCAGCTTTGGGGCTGTTGAGTGTTGCCGCGGTCTGGGGCGCAACCTTTTATTTCGTGCGGGAAGCCCTCCAGGACATACTCCCCTTCCACTTTCTTTTTTACCGCTTTATGGCCGCCTGGATTTCTCTGCTGCCCTGGGCCCGGAAGGCCCGGCTGTTTCGGAACCGAAGGGCCCTTCTTCACGGCTGCGCGGCCGGCCTCTTCCTCTTCGGCGGGTACGCCTTCCAAACGGTGGGCCTCCAATACACCTCTGCCTCCAAAGCGGCCTTCATTACCGGCCTGTCGGTGGTCATGGTACCCCTCATGGAGGCCGCCATAAAGAGAAAAGCGCCTCCTATCAGGATAGTGGTTGCCACCACCCTGGCGGCCGCCGGGCTGGGGTTGCTGTCCCTCGAAGGTTCCCTGGCCCTATCCTACGGCGACTGGCTGGTCTTTCTGTGTGCTCTCTGTTTTGCCGGCCATGTAGTGTTCATCGACAGGGTCACCCGTCTCCACGGCTCCACGGAGCTGGCCTTGATCCAGCTGGTCACCGTAAGCCTCTTGAGTGCCTCCTTCCTGCCCTGGGAACCGTCCCGGGTCGTCTGGTCGGCCAGGGTCGTTGAGGCCCTGGTGGTGACGGCCGTCCTGGCCACCTCGGCGGCCTACCTCATCCAGGTCAGGGCCCAGCGCTACCTATCGGCTTCGGCCACGGCCGTTATCCTGGCCACCGAGCCGGTTTTCGGAGCCGTCATCGCCTGCCTCTTCGGGGGTGAGATCCTGGGCCCCAGGCAAATACTGGGGTGTGCCCTGATACTCGTGGGGATGGTGGGCGTACAGGAAAGGCGGCCGCGGCCAAGGGAATTCACCGGCGGGACACATAGGGATTATCCTTGAAGTAAAACCTCAGGGGCCAGTCCGCAGCCTCCCTGATGCCTATGCGAGGTGCGGTTACAATATCCGGCCGGGCCTCGCCGGGTAAAGGAGGGTAAAAGCGGACTGCGCCCTCCACTACACTCTCACCGTTGAGGTTCCGGTCGATGCCCATGGCCCGGGCTAGCCTGCCGGGTCCGCTGCACAGTTGCCGGTCATGGGAAGTGCTCCGCCTTCGCCTCATGAGTTCCACGCCGGCCACCGGCTCCAGGGCCCTCAAAAGCACGGCTGCCGGGACTTCGGCTCTGTCCGTAGTTACATTTACGCAGTAGTACATACCGTATATTAAATAGACGTAGAGAAAACCCGCGGGACCGAACATGACGGCGTTGCGCTCGGTAGGGCCGCGGGCCGAATGGCAGGCAGGGTCATCCCGGCCCAGGTATGCCTCGGTTTCCACCACCCGCCCCACCGTCAGGCCTTCCGGAGAAAAGTGGGCCATGTAGGTTCCCAGCAATTCCTGCGCTACAATCTTCGTATCCCGGGCAAAAAACCCATAGGGTAAAGGTTCCTGTCTCCAGGGAAGCAATTCACCCGCCCCCCACGGCTGTTTCCCCTTCTATTTTAACACCGATGCGCGAATTAAAGGACACCCTTGCTGGTACGGCAGCCATTGGTAGCCTTAGCCTTTAATGCGGCGGATCTTGGCTGCTGCCATTAACGCCACAGGGTACAGGAAGTAGGCCGGGAAAAAGTAAAAGGGCCAGGTGCGGGAAGCAAAGCGGATCAGCTGGGGCAGGTTCTCATGGATTGTGGGGGCCAAAAAGGTCAGCAGGAGGGCGGTGGGCAACACAAGGGGACGGTAGTCCTGGAGGTTGCAAAGCTGGGCGGTGCCCAAGGTGAAGACGTAGAAAACCGTACTGAATTTTAGAAAGACGCCAAAGGTCCAAATGAAAATACCTAGGGGGTCCACGCGCTGCAGAATATCACCTACATTAATAAGCTGTATGGCGGTCAGGCTGGGGAAACTGTTCCTGGCAGCTTCCGCCGGACCTAAAACGATGATGTTGCGCACGAGGACCGTGGCGAGGAGAAGGTTAATTAGAATCACGGCCAGAACGAAGGGGCGGTGGCCCTTGCCGGGACTGATGAGGAACGGAAAAACCATTAGGAAGAAGACGGTCTCCCCGAAGGGGAAGGCAAAAGAGGGCAGCACCCCCCGGAGCGGAGGGAGGGGCCCTTCGGCCATAATGGGCCGGAGGTTTTCCCAGCGGGGTAACCCCGGGGTGATCAGGGTCAGTAAGCCCAGGAGGATAATGCTTATGATAAGGAAAGGGGTTACCAGTTCGGCGAGGCGGCCCAGGGCCTCGAGGCCGGCGCGGACTGCCCAAGCCCCCAGGCCGGCCATGATGCCCACAAAAACCGGCAGGGGGGTGCTAACCATAATGGCCACAACATATAGTTCGCTGAAGTCGAGCAACAACAGGGCCGCCAGGTGCAGGGCGTACCAGAGGAAAAGGAGGTTTAACAGGGTACCCAGGAATCTCCCCAGGAGCCGCGGGGCGTACTGGATGGGGGTTTCTTCCGGAAACCTTCCGCCCAGGCTGGAGTAAAGATAGGCAGCTCCCACGCCCAAAGCCCCGGCCAAAAGGTGCGAGATCCACGCATCCTGTTTGGCCGGCCCCGTGGGTATGATCAGGGGCGAAGAACCGATGAGAAAACCCATTACCAGCATAAAGAACTGCCAGTTGGAGATCCGACCTTCCTCCCGCATGGCGGAGGGCACCTCCCCGATGCTAATATCTCCCGCCAGGCCCATTCATATGTAAGGGCAGTATAAAATGGCAGCCGGGCGCCACACTAAGGGTAGGTACTTTAGCGGGCAGAAAACGCCGGAGTTATTATCTCGGTGGGAAGGGATGACCGGCTGTTGCTCAAGATGTTGCACCGCCTGTGGAAGCGAACCCGTGCTAGAAGACAAAGGCATTCCCAGACCGTGCCGGGGAAGGGGAAGAGCCAGGCGCCCCTGTCCCCGGACCTCAAGGCCAACGTCCGTTACTTGCAGGAAACCTTCGGTTATAGCCAGGATTTGGTTATTAGGGAAGTAACGGTAAAAGAACGACGAGCGGCCCTGGCATATCTCGAAAGCATGGTGGACCGCGACGTAATCCAGAGGGATGTTTTGCCGTCCTTAATGAAGCTCGGGAGAGAGGGAGGCTACTCCGCCCGGGAGTTGGTCACCTTAGTGCGGGATAACTTGAGTATAGGTCACTTGAAGGAGCAAGACCGGTGGGGGGATGTAGTTTACGGGTTGCTCGACGGCCAGGTAGCCTTGTTAATGGATGGATCTAGGCGGGTCCTACTCCTGGGGGCCGACAGCTGGGAGAAGAGGGCGGTGACCGAACCCGAGGTAGAGACGGTGATCCGCGGCCCCCGGGAGGGGTTTACCGAGGACCTGCCTACGAATATATCTCTGATCCGGCGACGCCTGCGGACTCCCGACCTGCGCTTCGAAACCTGGTACCTGGGCCGGGCCACCCATACCCGGGTGGTGATCAGTTACCTCGAGGGCCTGGCCCTCCAAGAGGTTCTGGAGGAGCTGCGCAGCAGACTGAGGAGGATTGATACCGACGGTATCCTAGAAAGCGGCTACATAGAGGAAATGATTGAGGATTGTCCTTTTTCACCCTTCCCCCAGTTTGCCCGTACGGAAAGGCCCGACCGGGTAGTGGCGGACATCCTGCAGGGGAGGGTGGCCATCTTGACCGATGGTTCTCCCTTCGTCCTTACCCTGCCCATAAACCTCTTTACTGAACTGCAGGCCGCCGACGACCTTTATGAGCGCTGGGTTGTAAGCTTTATCAGGTTGTACCGCTTTATCTCCATTTTTGTTGCCCTGCTGCTTCCGGCCCTTTATGTGGCCTTCACGACTTTTCACCACGAGATGATACCCACCGTCCTGGCGGTGGCCATAGCGGCCCAGCGGGAGCGGGTCCCCTACCCGGCCTTTCTGGAGGCCTTGCTGATGCAAATAATCTTTGAAATACTGGTGGAAGCCGGTCTACGCCTGCCGCGGCCCGTGGGCCAGGCCGTGACCATTGTCGGGGCGCTGGTTATCGGCGAGGCGGCCATCAGGGCCGGGCTGGCCTCGGCCGCCATGGTAATTGTGGTGTCCCTAACGGCCATCGCTTCCTTTACTAATCCCACCTTCGGCCTGGGCACCGCCATACGGATGCTGCGTCTGCCTATGATCTTCCTGGCCGGCTCCCTGGGTATATTTGGCATTTTTGCCGGTGTTTTAGCCATTTTAATCCACCTGGTTACTTTAAGGAGCCTGGGCTTGCCCTATCTCGCCCCTGTGGCCCCCTTTATCTGGGAAGATCAGAAGGATGTGGTTTTCCGGGCCCCCTGGTGGCTCATGGTGACCCGGCCCAAACTGGAGGGCGGCTTGAGGAACTTCATTCGGACCAAACCCGGCAACAAGAAGTTTGTGCCGCCCCGGGCGGAACCCCCGGAGGCTGAAATAGAAACCATGATGGGGGAAGGAAACCGGCCTCGCGGCAAAGGGCCTTCTAGGAGGCCGAGGCATTGATGCTAAAGCGCGCTACGGCCTTCTTGGCCGCCGGCCTTTTCCTCATGCTCACGACCGGCTGTTGGGATCGCCGCGAAATCAACGACTTGGCCTTTACCTCCTGTTTCGCCTTTGATGTTGAGGGGGAGGAGCGCATCGCCACGGCGGAAATTGTGAGGCCGGCTGCTGTGGCCGGAGGGGGAGAGGGCGGGGGGGGAGGGGGCACCGGTGCCGCCCTGCCCCAGCGCAACGTAATCCTGGCCAGTGAGCGGGGAGATACCCTCTTTGGTGCCGGAAGAAGGCTCGCTTTAAGGCTTCCCCGCCGCACGTATGTGGCCCACACCGATGCCGTGCTGGTGGGGGAGGAACTGGCCCGCAGGGGTTTGAGGGAAGTCTTGGATCACCTGGAACGGCATCAGGAATTCAGGCGTACTGCGTACATTTTGGTCACCCGGGGCTCGGCCAGGGATGTTTTGGTGGCGGCTCAGGGAGGGCTGGAGGCCACCCTGGGCCGGGAGATTACCGGCCTGAGCAGGTGGGTAAGGACCAGCGGCTTCGGCATCGTACCCACCATTCATGATGTAATCGTAGAGTTATCGGCAGGCGCCTCCGCTGCCCTTATCCCGGTGTTAGAGATCAGCGCCCAGCCCCTGCCACCTTCTCCGGGAGCGGCAACGAGCGGAAATGCTGCTTCCGGGGGGAGTGGTCAACAAGGGGCTGTAAGGGTACCTGACCCCGAAATGTTGAGGACGGTAAGTTTAAAGGGAGCAGGTCTTTTTCATCAGGACCGCCTGGTAGGGTGGCTGGACGAGCACCAGACCCGCGGCTGGGCCTGGGCCAGGAATCAGGTGAGGCGGGCTATCCTGGAACTCGAGTGCCCGGAGGACAAGAAAAAGGTTTCGGTAGAAATAACTGACTCCCAGGGCAAGGTCCAAATCCAGACTTCAAAGGGCGAGCTTCAGGGTATAATCACGGTAAAGGTAGAAGGCAACCTCCTTGAGCAGCAGTGCCTCCATGATCTAACCGCCGTAGAGGTCCTGAGGATACTGGAAAGCCAGGCGGCAGCGGCTATCGCCGGGGAAATTAACAGTGCGGTGGCCCAGGCCAAACAAGCAGGGGCCGACGTCTTTGACTTCGGCGGGGCCCTCTACCGCCAGGAACCCCAGTTGTGGAAGCAGCTAAAGGCCCGGTGGCCCGAGGAGTTCAAGAAACTGCCGATAGCGGTTCAAGTAGAAGCTAAAATAAGGCGAACGGGCCTCAGTTTGAAACCCTGGCAACCCGGGGCCCGGTAAAGGGCCGCACTCATTTTGATGGGGAACAGGGGGAACAACCGGTGTTAAGGTTGCTGGTGGTCCTCACCTTATATGGAGCCGTTTTTCTGGTGGAGGGTATTCCCCTTATTCGGCGCCGGGACTGGAGGACTCTTCTCATCTTTACAGGGCTATGCCTCCTGGGATTGGCCTTGGCCATCCCTTGGTCCTTCGGCCGCCACCTCTCCTTCCCCTCCCAGGCCTTAATGGAATTCTTCGAGCCCCTGGCCCAAAAAGTTCTCGGCCCCCCGGAGTAAGCCCGGACTTCCTGGGTTGGCAGAAGGAATTTCCCGAGGGCAAAGCGAATTCTCTCCTAAAAAAGGCCCATGGCCGCGGACGGGGTGAATAGCTTGCCGATTGATGTTATCGAACTCCTCAAAGAGAAGATCCGCCGGGAAGGGAAGGTGATTTCGGGAGATATCCTCAAGGTGGATTCTTTTTTGAACCACCAGATCGACCCGGTCCTTATGCTCAAGGTGGGAGAGGAGTTTGCCCGGCGCTTTGGCGGAGAGGTAATAAACAAGGTGCTGACGGTGGAGGCTTCGGGAATAGCCGTTGCCCTGATGACCGGTTTGGTTCTGCGGGTTCCGGTGGTTTTTGCCAAGAAGCGGCAGCCTTCCACCATCGGCTCCGGGGCGTACCGAGGGCAGGTGCGTTCCTTTACCAGGGAGGAAGTAGTGGATATCGTGGTTGCCGGCAGTTATCTGGGCCCGGGAGACCGGGTGCTGATTATCGACGATTTCCTGGCCTCGGGTGAAGCCGCCCGGGGGCTCCTGGAGATTGTGGAACAAGCCGGCGCCGAGGTGGCAGGGGTCGGCATAGTGATTGAGAAGGTTTTCCAGAGCGGGGGAGACTACCTGCGCCGCCAGGGCATGCGGGTGGAATCCCTGGTGCAGATCGGCAGCCTGGAGGGAGGTAACATCGAGTTTTTGAACTGAACGGCTCAGGAACCCCTCCTGACGTGTCCCCATTTTATGGGAGAGAGAGGCCTGCCTTGGCTTGGAAAGCGAGCGACTAAACCCGAGCGGGTGCCAAACTTCACGAAGCCGAAAGCGGAGGCGGACCCGAGGCCATGGAAGGCCGAGGCCGGCAACTGAGACAGGATGTCGAATTTGCCGGGAAGTCCGCCTTAAGCTCTGAGGCTGAGTGATAGTTTGGCCCGCGAGGGTTTCTGGAGCGAGCGAAAGCCAAGCAGGCCTAGGCTCGAAAGTGAAGATACGTCAGCCCCCCTCTTCTTGCACGTTTCTCCATTATGTGATAATATTGACTTTACGGTAGTAATGGATAGATCTAACCGCTGAGGAGGGTAAGCCATGAAGATACGCTGGCTTGGTCATGCAAGTTTTTATCTCACCACTCCGGCAGGAGTGAGGGTGGTTACCGACCCTTATGGGCCCGACGTTTCGCCTGCGGCCCAGGAAGTTGAGGCCGACCTGGTGACCGTAAGCCACGAACACTGGGATCATAATTACTTAAAGGGCGTTAAGGGAGACCCCGTAATACTGCGGGGGTTAACCTCGGAAGGGGAAGGGTGGAATGAAGTGGACACTACCTTCAAGGATGTCCACGCTTACACCGTCCCTACTTACCACGATGAGGTTCAGGGAGAGAAGCGGGGCAAGAACGCCGTTTTTGTCCTGGAAATCGGCGATTTGCGCCTGGCCCATCTGGGCGATCTGGGCCACCTCCCGGACGCGGAACAATGCCGGAAGATCGGGCAGCCGGACATATTAATGGTGCCTGTGGGCGGCTACTTTACCATTGACGCGGGAGAGGCCTGGCAGATAGTAGAAAGCTTGCGGCCCCGGCTGGTATTGCCCATGCATTACTTGACACCCGGTATGCGCGGCTTCCCCATCGCCGGAGTGGACGAGTTTACCTCCGGCCGGGCCAACGTGCGGCACTTGGGCCGTAGCGAGGTGGAGGTTGATAAGGCCGGCCTGCCGGCGGAGACAGAGGTTTGGGTATTGAGCTTGGGCGAAGGTGCCTTCCGCCTGTAAAGGCATGCAGGGGAGGGACACCTTTACTACCGTAGCCGGCCAGGCCGAAGTTGAGCTCAGGTTCGAACGCTCGGTGTTTATAGGCTGCGCCAAAGAAGTGGCAACGGAAGCCGAAGCCGCAGATTTTATCTCCGCGCGCCAGAAGCTTCACCGCGGGGCAACCCACAACTGCTTTGCCTACCGCCTGGGCTTGCCGCCCCGCGAAATAACGTACTACAGCGACGCCGGGGAACCCTCCGGTACGGCAGGGCGGCCCATCTTGGGAGCCATCTCCCGCCTGGGCTTGACCAATGTGGCCGTGGTGGTCACCCGCTACTTCGGCGGTAAGAAGTTGGGGGTGCGCGGCCTTATCGAGGCCTATGGCCAAACGGCGCGGCGGGTCCTGGAGGAAGCCGGGCAGATAGAAAAGGTGGTCACGCGGCCGTTGGCCCTTAGTTGTTCCTACGCTGCTCTGGAGCGGGTACTCTATCATATAAATTCCTGCGGGGGACGAATGGTAACTGCAGACTACGGCCCCTGGGAAGTCCATTTACAGGCGGAGATTCCCCTTTTTGCCGTAGACCTTTTCCGGCAGAAGGTGGCCGACCTGGTCGTGTTTAAAGAGCAAAGATGTGACGGCCGATGACGGTGATCTGAGGCCGGGTCCAGATCCAAGGGCTGGTAGAAGTAGCGGGATTAAAAAAGTAGAGGGCACCTCCGCTGGGGTCCCAGTCCGCCAGAGCATCCTGGCTCGCGCGGTAGTCGGATTCCTCCACCTTGGCCTCCCAGAAGGTACCGTTCATTACGCTTTCAAAGGCCCAAGGCTCAAAGATAACCCCGGGTATGGTGGAGGGGAAGTCGGGGTGGCGCGTGCGGTTTAGGACCACGGCCGCAACGGCCACCTTGCCGATATAGGGTTCCGCCTTGGCCTCGGCGGCTACCAGCCGGGCCAGCAGGTTGATCTCTTCCGCCGGCAGGCCTGGGGGGAGCGGTTTCCCCGCCGCCGGTGGGGGTAAGGGCCGGGCCTGGATGCCCGGGATAAGGATTAACCCGAGCAGTACCAGGGCAAACAACCATCTCCGCCCCTGAGGGGGCCATTCCCGCTGCCATGTTCGAACCGTGTTGAGCAGTATATGCAGCCACTGCCGCCTCTCCAAGGGTCTTTATCCTCCAGAGATACAGTACTCTAATACTAAACTACCCTTCTTCTCGGGCTTTTATCCTCAGCCTTCGCCACAGCAAGTCCAGGGCGCTCTGGCTGGCCCGCCATTTAACTTCTTCCCGCCCCCCCTGAAAGAGCTCCCGGCGCACCTGGATGTCTCCCTGCAAATCTACGGCCACATATACCAGTCCGACCGGCTTAGTAGGCGTGCCGCCGCCCGGGCCGGCAATACCGGTAATCCCTACCCCCACGTCGGTACCGGCCAGGTGCCTTATGCCCCGGGCCATGGCCAGGGCCACTTCCCGGCTCACTGCCCCCTGGCGGTCCAGCACCTCCGGAGGTACTCCCAGGAGCCGTACTTTGGCTTCGTTGGCGTAAGCCACCAAACCCTGGCGGAAATAGATAGAGCTACCGGGAACGTTGGTAATCCGGTGGGCCAGCAGGCCGCCGGTGCAGGACTCGGCTACCGCCAGGGTCCACCCCCTGGCGGCTAAAAGACGGCCTACTACCTCTTCCAGAGTCTCGTGATCGGCGCCGTAGACGTAATCCGTCAGGCGCCGCCGGATTTCCCTTTCCACGGGCTCTATAAGGGCGAGGGCGGCTTCGGTATCGGGAGCCCGCGCCGTTAAGCGCAAGTGTACTTCTCCGGTTTTGGCCAGGGGGGCTAGGGTGGGGTTAGTTCCGGCCAGGAGGTCGCGAACCTTCTCTTCTACGGTCGACTCTCCCATCCCGGTAACCTTAAGCACCCGGGAAAGAATGACCTCCTCTTCCCGACGGTAACTCCTTAACAGGGGCAGGAGCTCCTGGGTGAGCATGGGTTGAAATTCCCCCGGCGGTCCGGGCAAGCAGGCGTAAAGTTTAGCTTGATGGGGGAGAAAGATTCCCGGGGCCGTACCCAGGGGATTGGACAGGAGCCGGGCCCCGCGAGGAAGGAGGGCTTGTTTCAAGTTTTGGCTCGGCATGGGACGGTTGCGTGCAGTGAAGAAGCGCAGGATGTGTTCCCGGGCTTGGGGATCTTCCTCCAGGGGAAGGCCCAGGGCGGAGGCCAAGGCCTCCCGCGTCAGGTCGTCTTCAGTGGGACCCATACCACCGCCGATGATGACCAGGTCCGCCCGCCCCTTTGCTTCCAGGATGGCCTGCTTAATGCGCTCCAGATTATCGCCCACCACCACCTGGCGAAAGAGGCTAATGCCCGCGGCGGCCAGCTGTTCAGCCAGAAAGGCCGCGTTGGTGTTTACCACCTGGCCCAGGAGGAGTTCGGTGCCCGTGAAGATGGCTTCTGCCAGCAAGGGAGTCCACCTTTCCTTATGGGAATGGAGCGAACATGGTCACGAAAGGCTCTCCATGGGAGCGTTTTTCCGTCCCCCTAATGTCGGCTTACCTCAGCGGCGGCGGGTTCATGACCTCCTGCGCCGGCGCCGTGGCTGTTGATGGCGGTCACCGCAAGCCCCAGGATGAGCCAGAAGATTAAAAAGAGGACGAGGTGAACCTTTTTCATACTTTCCCCCCTCGAGGGTCAGTATAGCAGAGGCCCGACAGCCTTGCAACGGTGCTCCTCCGGAACTTATAATTATTTCAGGATTTCTTAATACTTTCTTTACCTTACCGTAGTAAAATGAACGGTGAGTAGCTTCTACATTGAAGGTTAAAGGAGGGAAGGTCCATGTATGACCGAAATGGCAGACGGAGTCTAGGATGGTTGCTCCTTTTGGTTTTTCTGGCCGGGGTAGCCGTTACATCGGCCTTTTTCGTCCTGGGAGGGGCTTCCCGGGCCTTTGCCTTGCCGCCCCAGCAAGAAAATAGGCCACAGCAGGTGAGCGCCAACCAGGCCGGTGCCACGAGTCTCCCCCCGGGGCTCGGACCCGACGCCATTGCCAATATTGTAGAGGCGGCCAGCCCGGCAGTGGTGAGGATTGATACTACGAGCGGCGGGCTACAGGCCCCCTTCAACGATCCCTTTTTCCGGCAGTTCTTCGGCATACCCGACGGGCGCCAGCAGCAGGGTCTGGGTTCGGGCTTTCTCATCTCTTCTGACGGATATATTTTGACCAACGAGCACGTAGTGGAGGGCGCCGAGGAAGTAGAGGTTACCATTGTCGGCTTTGACCAGCGGTTCAAGGCCAGGGTAGTGGGTGCGGATCGGGATTTGGACCTGGCCGTACTTAAGGTGGACGTGGGCAAGCCCCTGCCCTATCTCAAACTGGGAGATGCAGACCAAGCCCGGGTAGGGGAGTGGGTTATAGCCATCGGGAACCCTTACGGCCTGGACCATACCGTCACCGTGGGCGTGCTTAGCGCCAAGGGCCGTCCTGTAGACACCCAGGACCGCCACTATGAAAATCTTCTCCAAACCGATGCCTCCATTAATCCCGGCAACAGCGGTGGGCCTCTACTTAACCTCCGGGGTGAGGTCATCGGCATCAATACGGCCGTCAAGATCGATGCCCAGGGCGTGGGCTTTGCCATCCCGAGCACCACCGTCCAGCCGGTCTTGAACGACCTCATGACCAAGGGTAAGATCAGCCGGCCGTGGTTGGGAGTCCTTTTACAGGATATGACGCCCGACATAGCCGCTTACCTGGGAATCAGTAACGTCCAGGGAGTTCTAATAAGGGAAGTGGTCTCCGGCGGTCCGGCGGCCAAGGCCGGACTCCGTACGGGCGACGTCATCCTCCAGGTGGACGGTCAGGCCGTCAATTCGGCCACCGAGCTGGTCAAACTGATTCAGCAGAAACAGATAGGGCAGACCATCCAGCTGGTGATCTTTCGCCGGGGCGGCCGGGTAAACGTAACGGTGACCCTGGCCGAAAAACCGTCGACCTGGTAAGCAACCGGTGGGGGAGTAGTGGGGGCCCTTCCTGTGGGGCCCCTCCTGTTCCCACCAGCGCGCCTTATCAGCTCTCACCTAGGCCGACCGCCCCGGTTTATCCCCGCCGTCGGGCACGGCCCTTCACGTAGCCAACATGAACCCGCCTATAAGGGCCTTCCGGCCCCATTTATGGTGTACCCCCGTAAACTGGGAAGGAACCTCCTCGCCCGGAACAGGAAAAAAGCAGGAAAGGGCTCCAGTTTTGTCGAATTAACCCGGAGTTCGCCTCAAAGGGAGAAGTTGCATGGAAAGGAAAAAGCTCCTTCTTCTGGTGTTGCCGGGGCTCTTTCTGGCCTTTTGGTCCTGCGGACTCCAAAGCGTCCTCCATTCCTCCCCCCGGGAAGTGGGTCCGAACCTGGTCGGCTACGACCGGGTGGTGCTGGACCCGCCCCCCGTGAAAATGGGCGGAGAAATCCTTATCCCGGCCCGCTATCTTTCCCCCGCCGGACGGGGGTACGCTGCGTCTCCTGCCGGGCAGTATCTCCCCTTAGATGCCGCCCTGGATGCCTGGGGTCTGGCGTTTTCAGGTGTTGATCCCCGGGAAGTGAAGCTCCCCGTTCCGGACGGGGGCTGGTCGGGCCGGTTCCGTTATCGCTTTCACCCCGTATATAACATCCAGGCCAGGCTAGACCTCGCCGGAGAGCTCCTGCAGGGCAAGCTCTTGCTGGCCTACCAAAACCCCTATTTTTACCCCTTAACCGAGCTCCAATTCAATCTCCCGGCCAATGGCATGGCCGAGGCGGCAAATTCCCTGACCGTTCACCGCGTTAAAATAAATCAAATAGAAGCCGCCTTTATGGTTCAAGGCACCAGGCTGGAGGTGCCCTTGAACCGGCCCCTCTTTTCTAGGCAAACCTTGGTAGTAGAAATAGATTTCTCCACCCATATACCGGATAGAGCGGCCCGGCTGGGAGTCTTTGACGGGGTTACCATGGTTTCCGGCTGGTATCCCCTTTTAGCGCCGCGGCAGGAGGGAGCCTGGCAGGGGATGGCAGAAGGGGCGAGCTTTGGCGAACCTTATTTTGCCGACGCAGCCTACTACCAGGTGGATCTCCGGGTGCCTTCCCACCTGGTAGTGGTGGCCAGCGGCCGGGTTACGGGCCGCACAGAAGGTGGTGGCTGGACCGGCTGGTCCTTCAGCAGTGAACATCCCATCCGGGAGTTCGCCTTTGCCGCAGGCGCCGGGTGGCAATTCGCTGGCCGCCGGGTGGGGCCGGTGGAGCTGGTGGTGGCCACCCGCAGTCGGCCGTCCCCCGAGATACTGGATACGGCGGTTCAGGCTTTAAAGTATTTTCAAGAGTACTGGGGCACCTATCCCTATTCCTATCTTCACCTGGTAGAGGTTCCCCTGGAGGGGCTTTCGGGAATGGAGTATCCCGGTCTGATCTTCCTGAGCACCTTAAAGGGGTACAGCCCGCCGGTGGTCGTCCATGAGGTGGCCCATCAGTGGTGGTATAACCTGGTGGGGAACGACAGTATCCGGGCGGCCTGGATCGACGAAGGGCTGGCGGAATACAGCACCTTGCTCTACTACAGCTTCGCGGACCCCGACTACTACCGGATGTGCAAGGAGGAGATCGCTTCCGTGGCGGGGAGGGAACTTGAGCTCGCGGACTTACCTTTGACCGCCTATGCATCGGAAGAAGATTACCGCCGCATTGTCTACCGCCAGGGGGTTCTTTACTGGCTGCGCTGGGAGGAAAGCATGGGCCGGCAAGCCCTGGGTGATGCCCTGCGGTACGTCCAGGAGTATTATCGCTTCGAAAGAGTAGGGGTGGAGGCGTTACAGCGGATACTCGAGTTTTACCGGGATCCCCAGAAACATCTTGCCTATTGAGGCCCGATTCAAGTATAATTAAGGCGAAATTGACAGAATTTCCCCGAAAAAGGCAAACCGGCCGAAAGGCCGGGGCGCAAAGCTACAGGGTCTAAGGCCGTCTTTGTGGCGGCTATGACAGCCAGCTGCCGTGGGTGGACCGGGGCTACCCGCAGTGTTTCGTAGCCCCTTTTTATTATAAATTAAATTAAATGAAGTAGTTCATAAGGTTTAAGGAGGTAAAAGGGAAGTGGCAAGGTTGTCGTTGCGTCGTCGCCGAGCGGGGCAGGACAAGGGGGAGGTGAAGGGCAAGGAGGCAAAAAGAAGTTTTTTCCTGGCCCGGCTAAAGCTGCGTACCAAATTAATGGGCGGCTTCCTTCTGGTCATTGCCGTCTTCGTGGCCGTCGTTATCATTGTTAACTTCAATCTCCAGCGCATTTCCCAGGTGGCCGAGGAAGTCGTCAAGCTTCAGGAGCAACATGAGTTATTTACCGAAATGTCCAATGCCATATGGGATAGTTACCGGCGGACTACCGACTACATTATCAACGGTTCCCAGACCCATGTTTTGAGTTTCCAGGACTCCATGGAGCGGTTTGACGAGGCCAAGGGCCAGCTGGACCAGATGGAACTGGACGACCAGGCCCGAGGGTTTTTGGGCGCCATGGCCATGGCCGCCAAGAGTTTTAGAGATAGTTTTGAAGGAACCATCCTCAAAACCAGCCGCGAAGATCGGATGCAGGCTCTCCCTATCTTGAGTTTTCAGATGGGGGCTGCGGTGGACAATGTCAACAACGTCGGGAGCCATTTAAAGCAGGAAATGGCCGTCCGGCGGGATGAGGCCCAGAATCAGTTACATACCGCCATTATCTATACTAGGTCCACCCTCCTGACGGGCCTCATACTGGCCTTCCTCATGGGTATGGCGGTGGCGTTCCTTTTCACCCGCCTTATCGGCCGTCCTATAGCTCAAATTGCAGCCTACGCCGACCGGGTAGCGGACGGGGATCTTACCGTGGCCGCCTTAGCCGTTAAATCCGACGACGAGCTGGGGCAGCTGGCACGGGCCTTTAACGCCATGGTGGCCAAACTGCGAGAGCTCATCGGCCAGGCCAGGGCTATGTCCACCGAAGTGGCCCGCTCCAGCCAGGACCTGGCCCAGATGTCCCAGGAGCTGGGGGAAGCGGCCCGGCAGGTGGCGGTTACCGCCCAGGAAATGGCGCGGGGTGCCGAGCACCAGGCACAGCAGGTGAGCGAGACGGCCACGGCCATCGAGGGCCAGGCTAGCAGGGTGGAAAGCGTCCACAACCAGGCTGAGGAAATGGCCACCTTTTCCGGGCTGGTGGTGGAGAAGACCGGGGAGGGGGCCCGCACGGTAGAAGAGGCCAACCGCCAGATGGAAGCCATTGCCCGGCGGATGGAAGGCCTGTCCCGTACCGTGGAGGAGTTGGGGCGGCGCTCTTCCGAGATAGGCCAGATTGTAGGCGTCATCTCCGGCATAGCCGAGCAGACCAACCTCCTGGCCCTCAATGCGGCCATTGAGGCAGCGAGGGCCGGCGAGCAGGGGCGCGGGTTTGCCGTGGTAGCCGAGGAGGTGCGGAAGCTGGCCGAACAGTCGGCCAAGGCCAGTGAACAGATAGTTGGGCTCGTGAACGAGATCCAGAAGGAAATGGGCAGGGTTGTCCGCGAGATGCAGGAAGGGGTCCAGGACGTAGCCAGAGGAACAGAGGTAATGGGGCGGTGTGGCCGGGCCTTCAGCGCCATCGAGGAAGCCATCGGCCAGCTTACCGACAAGATTCGGGATGTAACCCGGAAGGCCGAGGAAATGGCGGAGGGAGCCCGTAGAATCAAAGAGGCGGCCGAAAGCCTGGCCGCGGGTACGGAAGAGGCGGCGGCGGGTACCCAGGAGGTTTCGGCCGCTGCCGCCCAGCAGACCGCCGGGGTGGAAAAGATCGGCCAGGCTGCCGCCAACCTCGCCCAGGCGGCAGGCGCCCTGGAGGCAGCGGTAGGGCAGTTCAAATTATAACTTTTTCGCCGCGTCGGCAGGATTTTAGCCTGGGCATGGGAAATACATTACATGCTGCTCGAAGTGCCGGGAGTTCTGAAGGATAGTTTAAAATGCCGGGAGGCCGGTCTGCCCGGGGGCGGCCGGCACCACGCTCTGGGGAGAGCCCTGGAAGCATTGAATTTCTAAAGGGGGTGCGCCGGTGGAACAGTTGGTAGTTTTCCAGCTTGCCGGAGAAACCTACGGTGTGGATATCGCCCATGTCCATGAAATCATCCGCCTACAACCTATTACGGAGGTCCCGCGTACACCTGATTTCGTGGAAGGGGTCATCAACCTCCGAGGCCGCATCATACCAGTAATAGATTTACATAAGCGCTTCGGCCTGCCTGCGGCCGAGGCCGGCAACAGTACGCGGATAATGGTCGTGGATGTAAAGGGAATAACCGTAGGGATGATCGTAGACGCTGTTTCGGAAGTAGTCCGCCTGCCAGAAGAAAACATTGAGCCCCCGCCGCCTATAATTCAGGGAGTGGATGTGGCTTACCTGCGCGGCGTGGGTAAGTGGGGGGATAAACTCATCATTCTCCTCGACCTGGAACGGGTGTTGCGGGAAAGCGAACACGAGCAGCTTAAGGAACAGGTTGCCGCAGGGGTGGCCGAAACATGAGCGGGTTCGACATGTCCCAGTACCTGGGCATTTTCCTGGACGAAACCGAGGAGCAGCTCCAGCAGCTGGATGAGGCCGTCGTTCTCCTGGAGCAGGACCCGGACAACCGGGAGTTGCTCAACAAGATTTTCCGCATAGCTCATACCCTCAAGGGTTCGTCGGCTTCCATGGGTTTTGAAAAGATGGCCACCCTCACCCACCGCATGGAGAGCGTCCTCGATGCCCTCCGCCGGGGGGAGCTTAGGGTAACGTCCGGTACCATCGATCTCCTGCTGGCCTGTCTGGATAAACTGAGAGAGCTAAAGGCTCAGCTGGCAAGCGGCCATGAGGGAGAAGTGGATACTTCGGACCTGGTGGGGCGTCTGGAGGAGATGATGGCGGGTGAAAGGGGAGGGGACGATGGATCACCCTCGCCCGCCTTTGAACCCCTGCGGCTGGACGACGTAGAAGAAAACGTCGTCCGGGCCGCCGAGATCCGGGGCTACCGGGCCTACGAGATAAGAGTGGAACTGGAAGCCGACTGCCGCATGAAGGGGGCCCGGGCCTTCCTGGTGTTCAACAACTTAAAAGATCTGGGTGAAGTTGTCAAGAGCGAGCCCCATACCCAGGAGCTGGAAGCGGAGAAATTCGGGAATACCTTTCGGCTGGTTTTTTTAAGCAAGGAAGATGCCGACACCGTGGCCAACGTAATCAAGTCCATATCGGAGATAAAGGACGTTACGGTGCGGCCGCTGAGCCTGGAGGAAGGGGTGGCCCAGGTCGAAGAAAGGCGGGAGGCCGCGGCCGGCGCCATACCCTTACCGGAGGGCGGAGAGGCCGAGCCCGGCATCCAGCGTTCTCCGGAACGCCGGGTTACCCAGACGGTGAGGGTGGACGTTCAGCGCCTGGAGTCCCTGATGAACCTGGTCGGCGAGCTGGTTATCGACCGCACCCGCCTGGCGGAGGTCGGTAATAACCTGAAGGTGCGCCTGGGCAACGAAGAGCTCGTGGAGATGCTGGAGGAGATTTCCCTGCACATCGGCCGGATAACCTCCGACCTGCAGGAGGAGATCATGAAGGCCCGCATGTTTCCCATCGACCAGGTCTTTAACCGCTTCCCCCGCATGGTCCGGGACCTAGCCCAAAAGGCGGGTAAAGAGATCAACTTTATCGTTGAGGGCCGGGAGACTGAGTTGGACCGCACGGTCATCGAAGAGATCGGGGATCCCCTCATCCACCTCCTCCGCAATGCCATTGACCACGGCATCGAAGAACCGGAGGAGAGGGTACGCCTCGGCAAACCGCGTTACGGCACGGTAGTCCTCAAAGCCTTTCACCAGGAAAACCAGATAGTAATCATTGTGGAAGACGACGGCCGGGGGATGGATGCCGAACAGCTCAAGCGCCGGGCGGTGGAGAAGGGGTTGCTGTCGCCGGAAGGGGCGGCCAGGCTGACCAAACGCGAGGCCCTGGACCTCATATTCCTGCCGGGCTTTTCTACTTCCGACCGGATTACCGACGTCTCCGGCCGCGGGGTGGGCATGGATATCGTCCGGGCCCACCTGGAGAAAATCAACGGTACCATTGATATTCAGACCACCCCCGGCAAGGGCACGCGCTTTACCATTAAGCTACCCCTAACCTTGGCCATCAACCGTTCCCTCCTGGTGACCCTGGGCGACCGAGTCTACGCCTTCCCCCTGGCCAATGTGGTGGAAATTATCGAGGTGGAGCCTTCCCAGGTGAGGCGGGTCCAGAACCGGGAGGTGACCGTGGTCCGCGGCCAGGTTTTGCCCCTCGTACACCTGGCGGCGGCCCTGGGCCTCAAGGGAGAGCGGGCGGTGCCGGGGGACAAGGCCGCAGTGGTTATCGTCGGCCTGGCCGAAAAGCGGGTAGGCTTTATCGTGGATTCCCTTATCGGCGAGCAGGAGATAGTCATCAAGTCCCTGGGCAATTACATCGGCAAGATACCCGGTATTGCCGGGGCCACCATCATGGGCGACGGGCGGGTAGCCTTAATCCTGGACATCCATAGCCTGATTGAGCACCTGGGAACTGCGGGAGAAAGGCAGTTGGCCAGTTAGCCGGGGCCACCGGGGCCGGTACTACCGGCCCTTTTGCTTCTAATGGCCCCTCAAGTTTTTGCCGCCGTTGACGATAAAAGAATAACGGCAGCGTGTTTGCTGGAGACTAGCGAACTGGGGTGAACGGCCCTTGAAGATTAACGGACAGAGCCCCATCAACTTACCCCTCATATTGGAGGCCTATCGCCGGCCCGCCAGGCCTGAGGCCAAGGAGCCCGAGGTGGGGTGCGACCGGGCGGAAATTTCTCCCCGCGCCCGCCAGTTGCAGGAACTGGTGCGCCTTATTTCCGAGCTGCCCGCGGTGCGGGCGGACAAGGTGGAAGAATTGAGGGCTAAAATCTCCTCGGGGAATTACCGCGTTTCCCTGGAGGATTTGGCGGAAAGCCTTTGGCGGGAGTTGAAATCATGAAAGAAGACCTGGCCGAGGTCCTAACCCGGGAGCTGGACCTTCTGTTGCGGCTGCGGGATGCCTCGCTTAAGGAACAGGAATATCTGCGGCAGGACCACCTTGAAGGAATAGAAGAGATGGTGGTTGTCAAAGAGCAGCTTATCAAGGAAATCAGCGTCCTCGAGGGGGAGCGGCAGCGCCTCCACCACGAGCTCGCCGCGGCTGCTGGTATTTCCCCGGAGGCGGGCCTGCGGGAGCTCCTTGAGGCCGGCGTCGGAAGTCGGGAAATGGCTGCCCTGGGCGAGAAAATGCGGTCGGTGGTGGCGGAGCTCCGTGAGATAAACGAGACCAATTCCTTGCTCATCGGCCAGTCTCTGGCCTACGCCCGCAAGATGCTGGGTCTTTTGACCCCTTACCTGGAGCAGCGCCCGCCGGTGCTCGATAAGAGCGTATAGCACCCCGGGCGATCTCAGAAAGGGATGTGATTGCTATGTCCGGAGGAACCTTTTTCGGTATCAATACGGCCCTGCGGGGCCTTATGGTCCACCAGAGGGCCCTGCAGACTACCTCCCACAACGTAGCCAACGCCAGCACTGAGGGCTATACCCGCCAGCGGGTAGTCATGGTACCCACCCTGGCCTATCCCGTACCCGCCATGAACCGCCCCGGCGGCCAGGGGTGGCAGGTGGGCACGGGGGTGGACGTTCAGGAGATACGGCGCATAAGGGATGAGTTTTTGGACAGCCAGGTGCGCCGGGAAACCGGTACCCTGGGCCGGTGGGAACAGATAAAGTACGTCCTGGAACAGGTGGAAATCGTCTTCAACGAGCCCTCCGACACAGGCCTCAGCACCCTCTTGAGCCAGTTCTGGGCCTCCTGGCAGGAGCTCGCCAAGAATGCCGAGAGTTCCCCCGTTCGAATGACTGTGATAGAAACGGCCGTGGCTCTGGCCGAAGCCTTTAACCACAGCGCCCGCCAGCTGGAGAATATCAAAGGAGACATCGAGGACGCCATCGAGTTGAAGGTCGAGGAAGTAGCTTCCTTATGCCGTCAGATCGCCGATCTCAACGTGCAGATTAAGAACGTCGTCGCGGCAGGAGACCGGCCCAACGACCTCCTGGACAGGCGGGACCTCCTCCTCGACCGGCTGAGCAAAATCCTCGATTTTACGGTCGAGCATAATTCCGATGGTACTATTAATATAAAAGTTGGGGGGACTTCCCTGGTAGAGGGAGACCGGGTAGAGCTCCCCGCCAGCTGGAACAGTTTGACGCTTCAAGTGGATGATGCCACCCACCAGGCTAAGTTAACAATTACGGTGGACGATACAGGGAACGGCGGGTCTACCTCCTTTGAGATTACCATCAAGGGAGGCGAGCTCCTCGGCTTGGGTGAAGCCTACAAGTTGGTAGAGGGGTACCGCAAGGACCTGGACACCCTGGCGAAAGAACTGGCCGGAGCCGTCAACCAAATTCATAAAGAAGGATACGGCCTTGACGGTTCTTCCCAGCGGGACTTTTTCGTGCCTGCAGGAGGGGGCAATATAAACGCCGGCAACATTTCGGTGAAGGATGAACTACAAGAAAACCCCATGCTCATCGCAGCGGACAGCAACGGTGTGCGTATTCCTGAGGAACTCGGCTCCGACGCCGTTGGCGAAGGCCTCGATCCGGGCACTAAGTACAAGATACTTGTCTCCGGCAACACACTGGAACTTCAAAAATCAACCGATGGCGGTACGAAATGGACAAGTATAGGTAGTGGCGTCACCGTAAATACCTGGGACGGCACCACGACAGTCACATTGGGCGATAATAGTGAGCGTATCACATTTACCATCAGTAGTTCCTCACCTGGGGATGGAGAATATACCGTCACCCTTTCTCCCGGAGACGGCAGCAACGCCCTTAA
This sequence comes from Thermanaeromonas sp. C210, assembly GCF_013167955.1. Lineage (NCBI taxonomy): Bacteria > Bacillati > Bacillota > Clostridia > Neomoorellales > Neomoorellaceae > Thermanaeromonas > Thermanaeromonas sp. C210. The sequence continues at coordinate 453,524 of NZ_BLWF01000004.1, read as the reverse complement.
AATCGCCCAGCTCCAACACCAGATAATACAAGGTCTGGGCACCACCTTTGACGACTACTACAAGAACTTTACCGCCCGGCTGGGGGTGACGGCCCACGAGGCGGGGCGCATGGTGGTGAATCAGCAGGCCCTCGTGGACCAGCTGGCGGGCCGCCGGGAATCCATTTCCGGTGTGGCCCTGGACGAAGAAATGACTTACATGATCCAGTTCCAGCGGGGCTATGAGGCGGCCGCCCGGGTCATGACGGTGCTGGACGAAATGCTGGACACCCTCATTAACCGCATGGCGGCCCACTGATCCCTGGAGGCGCGGGGAGGGATGAAGGATGCGGGTTACCAACCGCATGCTTATAAGTAACGTCCTCACCAACATCAACAACAACCTGCAGCATATGAGCAAGGCCCAGAAACAGATGTCCTCGGGCAAGAGGGTGAGCCGGCCTTCCGACGACCCCATAGTGGTGGCCCGGGTCCTTTCCTTTAAGACCGCCCTGGCCCAGCAGGACCAGTACGACAAGAACATGGCCGATGCCCGGGGCTGGCTGGATGCTTCCGAAAGCGCCCTCAACATGGCCACGGCTACTTTGCAGCGTGCCCGGGAGCTGGCGGTGTACGGGGCCAACGGCACCATGCCGGAGGCCTCTATGCAGGCCTTGGCCGCCGAAGTGGACCAGCTCATCGACGAGCTGGTCCAGACGGCCAACACTTCCTACGGGGGAAGGTTCCTCTTCGGCGGCACCGTAACTACTTCCGCACCTTTTCAGCGCACGTTTGAGGGCACAGAAGAGACAGTTTCTTACAACGGCAACACCGGTTCCCTCGATTGGGAAGTAGCCCAGGGGGTAACCATTACCGTTAACGAGAACGGGAACAAGGTCTTCATGGAAGCCGTGGGGCCCGAGGGATCGAAGAAGAGCGTTTTCAAGCTCCTCTTTGAGTTGAAAGATGCCCTGGTGGGCAACGATCATTCCGCGGTGGGTGACACCATCGCCGACTTCGACCAGGCCATCGACCATCTCTTAAACATCCGGGCCACCCTGGGGGCCAAAAGCAGGCGGTTGGAGATGGCCCAGGAGCGTCTCTTTGTAGCTAAAATCGGCCTGACGGAAACCATGTCCAAACTGGAGGACATCGACCTGGCCGAAACGGTCATGTATTACAAGAACGCGGAAAACGTCTACCAGGCCGCCCTGGCTACTGCGGCCATGGTCCTCCAGCCCAGCCTGGTCCACTACCTGCGCTAACTAGAAGCAAAACTTTGTTTCGATTTTCCCGTGGCTCTCCCCCTGCGACGGCCGAGGGACAGCATGTTACTTACCATGTTACTTACTCCTGACTTTATCAGTTACAACTCGTTTTCGAAACGGGGACCCGCATAAAATCTAGGTTTGCGGGCTCAAAGCCGGTCAGAAAGCGAAAAGTGTAGTGGCAACATTAGCGGTAATAATGGTTATATAGCTAGACAATAGGTGTAAATAGTGGTATCATAAAAACATGTTCATCAAGATAACTAAATCTAGGGACCACCAGTACGTTCAGTTGGTTCGGTCTTACCGGGAAAACGGTGTTGTCAAACACAAGGTCCTTTTAAATCTCGGCCGCCTGGATGAGATTGAAAACAACCCCAGCTTTCAAAGATTGGGAAAGCGCCTTTTAGAATTGTCCAAGGCCAGGGAGGTGACCAGTTTAGCGAACTTCTCTGAGGCGCAGATCAAGAACTGGGGTTATGTGGTCTACCGGAAGATCTGGAACCAATTTGAACTACCCGAACTGCTGAAAGAGATTAGTGCCAAACACAAGGTCCAATTCAGCTTAAGTGACGCGAGTTTTCTGATGGTCGTCCAGCACCTCCTTGAGCCCAGGAGCAAACTGGGCACCTACAACCACCAGCAACGTTATGCCAGTTTGCCCGACGTGGCTTTGAACCACCTCTATCGCTCCCTGGATTTACTCAGTGAGCACAAAGAATTGCTGGAAGAAGAGATGTTCCGGAAGAACCGCCACCTTTTCAACATGAAAGTAGATGTGGTATTTTACGACGTAACGACCTTTTCCTTTGCCAGCGTCAAAGCCGATACTTTACGAGATTTTGGCTTCAGTAAAGACGGCAAGTACAACGAAGTCCAGGTGGTACTGGGTTTACTTATTGATTGCGAAGGTCGGCCCATAGGCTATGAGCTTTTCCCCGGCAATACCTTTGACGGTAAAACCCTGGAAGCAGCCTTAGAAAAGCTGGAAAAACGTTTTGGCCTGCGCCGGGTAATTATCGTGGCGGACCGGGGGATTAACAGCAAGCTCAATTTAAAGCGCATAGTAGAACGTAACTACAGCTACATTTTTGCCGCCCGCATTAAGAAGATGAAGAAAGAGATTACCGATATGATCCTGGACGAAGACGGCTATCAGGAGATCAAGGACGACGAAGAAGGAGAAGTCCTTCGCTACAAGGTTATCGAATACATAAACGAGTTCACCGCTGAAGGAGAAAAATACCAATTACCCGAAAAACTGATCGTCACCTACTCCAGCCGGCGGGCGGAGAAAGACCGGTCCGACCGGGAAAGGTTAATCGAGAAGGCCCAAAGCCTTTTAGAAAGCAAGGCTAAAATCCGGGCCAGCAATAAACGCGGCGGCAAGAAATACCTCAAAGAAGTAGATTGTACCGGCACCTGGGTGCTGGACGAAGAAGCAATTAACTGGGACCAACAATTTGACGGCTACTACGGCATCCAGACCAACGAGAAAGAGATGAGCGCCAAAGACATTCTGGATGCTTACCACAACCTGTGGCGGATTGAAGAATCCTTCCGCGTCATGAAAAGCACCCTGGAAGTACGACCGGTTTTCCATTGGACCGAAAGGCGGATTAAGGGGCACTTTGTAATCTGTTTCCTGGCCTTTCTTCTCGAACGCACCCTGGAATCCAAGCTCCGGCAAGCTGGAGAAAACGCCTCGCCGGTAGAGATCCGGGAAGCGTTAAACTCCCTCAACTTTGCCGAGGTGGAAATCGAAGGAGAAACCTTCTTTATTAAGACCAAGGGTACAGAGTTAAGCAAAAAGATCCTGCGCCTGATGCGAATCGCTCCCCCTGCCAATATCACTCGTGTAGAAGAGTTTGCTTCTCGCTGGCAGGGCCAGGCGTAGTGGCAAAATGCACGCCTTGGTTTCTATCTTCCTAGATTTTATGCGGCTTCTAGATTCTCATCTGATAAAGTCAGGAGGCCGCCCTGGCCACGGCGGCCATGGTCCTCCAGCCCAGCCTGGTCCACTACCTGCGCTAACTAGAAGCAAAACTTTGTTTCGATTTTCCCGTGGCTCTCCCCCTGCGACGGCCGAGGGACAGCATGTTACTTACCATGTTACTTACTGTTGTGTCTGGTGCGTGTTTAGAAGTGAGGGGCAGAGGGCTACGGGAGCAACTTCCTCACAGCATAAAGCCCACCTCTACCGCAGTATGATTTCATTCCTAGCGGGCCTACTTCCTTTACCGAGGCATTCTCCAGTGTAGAATATGCGGGACCCTATTTTTCCTCTTTTTTAATTTCGCTTGCCTTATCCATATTTTTTTGGTAAGAAGCAAGATTGTCTTGCAATGAAGAGGGGACAAGATTATAATTATTATAGATAAACGATATTTGATTATCGATTATGGGTGAGGCTAATGGACCAAAGTTTACCACATCTGAAAAAAAGCATATTGAACGACGAGAATGCAGAATACCTGAAAAAACACGTCTTGAGAGAACAAGTGAAAGAATATATCATGAATGCAATATTAGAGGGCAAATTCGCGCCCGGTGACAGGTTAGTCGAAACGCATATAGCCAAACAACTAGGTGTTAGTCAGGCGCCGGTAAGAGAAGCATTTCGGGATCTTGAACGGGTGGGTATAGCTATAACAGTTCCCTACTACGGGACGTTTATTCGTGAGTACAACTATAAGGATCTTATAGATGTATATGTTATAAGGGCCGAACTGGAGGCTCTGGCTATACGTGAGGCTATCTCTAGAATCACCATCGAAGACATTAAAAGGCTGGAAGAATTGCTTATAGAAATGCATCGTGCTAACTTTCTACAGGATCTAAAATTGCAGGTGCGGGCTGACATTGACTTCCATAATGTAATAGTGGAGGCTTCGGGCAACAATATACTTATTAACCTCTGGGAATCGATCGGTGTATATCTATGGACTTACTTGAGTGTTTCCGTCTGGAAATATAAGGCTAAGGAGTTGGTAGGGAGACACGAACCGATTTTAGAGGCTATTAAGAAACGGGACTTGCAGGAAGCAGAAAGCCTGATACGTAACCATTTCTTGGAGCTAAAAAAACGACTTGAGGATGAGCATATGGCGGACGGGACTCTTTAACTCACTTTCGCACCATTAGCCTCTGTAATTAGCGAGGAAGAGTAGGTGCAAGGAGAGTTTTTGGGGGGTAATGATATGAAAGGCGAAGCCCTTGGAACCCAGGGGTTGCAGTTGCCTTCTTTACAAAGATGTCCTGATGTCTTCCAGGAAGAAATAAAGGAATCGCTGGTTCGGTGTAAGAAACGTAATCTTGATGCCAATACAAAACTAATGTCGGCGAAAACAGACACGATTAATAAACAAGTTATTAAGGAATTCTGCGCACCAATATTGAAATTACTAAATTTCGCGTCAGGCGATAATCTGGTGGTATTATTAGCGGACAAGCATGGTATTGCAGTAGATCTCCAAGGTTCTATTAAGGCCCTTTCTAAACTACAGGAAGCCGGAATTACAGTGGGTGTTGACCTGCGTGAAGAGGTCGCCGGGACCAACGCTTATGCCCTTGCACTTATCCATAAGAAACCTATCTGCGTAATTGGAAAGAATCATTATAACCAACATTTAAAGGAATGGTCGTCTTTTTGTGCTCCTATTACTAGCCAAAACGGTAAGATTGAGGGATTGGTCGGTCTGTGGTGTTACGACTTAAAGCGTATAAACCAGACTTCGTATGTCAATTACTTGCTTGGCCTGGTTTCTCTAGTGGCTAACGTAATTAGTAGAGAATGGTATATTAAGGAAATTAAGAAAGAATTGATATTCCACAAAGAGATTATTAGGACACTGGCAGATTACATTACGGAAGAGTTCCTTGTAATGGATTGTGAACGTGTGATTAAATATGTTAGCTCTGCTATAATGAATTGCTTTGGGAAAAACGTCATAGGTAAGAAGTTGGGAACCCTGAACAGAAGCGAACTCACGGAATTAGTCGAATCAGATTCCAAGAGACCTAAAGAGGTTTACCTGACCGGCAGTCCAGAAGGTGAAATATATCTTGCTAAGGCAAAACCGATAAAAGCGCTTGAAAACAACCAATTGTTGGGTAACATAGTTGTCTTATCGAGAATGAAGGGTGTTCAATCCAAAAACCACAGAAGTTATACGGCACACTTCACTTTTGATGACATCATAGGCAACAGTCCAAGTCTCAGAAAGGCGGTAGAAATGGCCAGGGCTGCAGCAGAATTAAATGTACGAGTCCTCCTTGAAGGAGAGAGCGGGACCGGAAAGGAGTTATTTGCCCAGGCCATTCATAACGGAAGTGCGAGGCGAAATGGCCCGTTTGTTGCACTTAACTGCAGTGCGGTGCCGCGAGAACTGTTTGAAAGTGAGTTTTTCGGCTACAGTGAGGGTGCCTTCACCGGTGCGAAAAAGGGAGGCAAACCCGGCAAGTTTGAGCTGGCAAATGGCGGTACTCTGTTTCTAGACGAGATAGGTACCTTGCCCTGGGACATGCAGGCCAAGCTGTTGCGGACGCTTCAACAAAATGAAATCATCCGAGTGGGTGGTAATGAAGTAATTCCGGTAAATGTTAGAATCGTTGCTGCTACCAACACACCGCTAGAAGAGTTGGTTGTTCAGGGGGAGTTTCGCCAGGACCTTTATTATCGGTTAAATGTAATAGTCATTAGAATTCCTCCTTTGCGGGAGAGGGTGGAGGATATTCCGGTTTTATTTGAATATTTAGTAGAGAAGATTTCCAGGAAGCTGGGCAAGAAAATACGTAGGATTGACAAAGATGTAATAGATGTTTTGTGTGCTTATCATTGGCCTGGAAATGTGCGTGAACTAGAAAACTGTATAGAACGCGCCATAACCCTCGCCCGTGAAAATATTATCAGAGTTGAAGACCTTCCTAGTGAAGTTCTTCAGGGAAAAAGCGAACGCCGGAGTACGCCGCCAGGCGAGCTTCAATCACTAAGAACCCTTGAAAGAGAAACTATAGTACGATCATTAGCTCGTTTTAACGGTAATGTTTCCAAGGCCTCAAAAGCTCTAGGTATCAGTAGAACAACTCTTTATAAGAAGATGCGGCAATACGATATTCGTATCAGATAATGTAGTGCTTCGCCAGGCAGACGCGCAAGGTTCTTTAGCCCTTTGCCCCCTTTCTCCGTGTGGGCCTATACCACCGTCCTAAGGCTCCCCCAATTAAAGGAAGCAGCTTATATAAATCAAGGGCTTCCGGGACTGTATAAAAACTTAACAGATCCTTCGTTGATTGACCTGAAATGCCTTGGGGGTTAACAAGAAGTTGAACACTTTGTTTACAGTAGCCCCTAGCGAGGTGTGAGCAGGTCCGTAGAAACAATGTGTCGACAAGGATTGGCACGTTATTTGCAAAGTTTGTATTATCGATTCACAGTGGCCTGCTGCACCCAAAACACTACGATTCGGCGGCAGTAGACAACAAATGGAAGGAGGAACTCTTAATGAGATTCGGCCAAATGGGGGTTGATTTTGAAGAAAGGGTTAATTACGAACGCCTCCGTAAAGACCGGCTGGAGAGGGCGAGACAGAAGATAAAGGAGTATGGATTGGGTGCCATGTTATGCTTTGATTTCGATAACATTCGTTATATCACTGGCACCCATGTTGGCGAATGGTGCCGTAATAAGATGAACAGATTTACCATTTTGCCGGATGGTGCCGATCCTATTCTGTACGATCCTGCGGCGCCGGCGAAAAGGCTGGTTGCTCCTTGGATAGCTGATAGGGTACGGCCAGCCGTGGGTTCCATGAGGGGCTCTATACCTCCTGAGGTTGGTAACGTAGAGGAAGTGGCCCGGGAGATTGAACAAGTCTTAGTTGAATACGGCGTGAACAAGAGGCCTTTAGGCGTAGACATTATGGATGTTCCCCTCATAAGGGCCCTGGAGAGTAGGGGAATCGAAGTAGTCGACGGCCAACAAGCCATGCTCGATGCCCGTATCATTAAGACCAAGGACGAGATTGAACTCTTAAAGACGGCGGCTGCCATGGCCGATGCTGCCTACGCGGAGATCGTGCGGCACATAAGACCCGGTATTAGGGAAAATGATCTGGTTGCTGTAGCTAACAAGGTTCTTTACACCTTAGGTTCAGACCTAGTGGAATGTATAAACGTTGTTTCTGGTCCCAGGTCTCAGCCCCATCCCCATGTTTTCTCGGACAGGATCGTACGGCCTGGGGAATTGGTGTTCTTTGACATAATGCACTCTTATAACGGGTACCGCACATGTTATTACCGTACCTTTGTCTGTGGCAAGCCGACCGAGGCCCAGGAGGAGGCCTATGCGAAGGCCTACGAGTGGCTCTATAACTCCATCAAGGCGGTCAAGCCCGGAGCGACTACTGCCGACATCGCCAAGAACTGGCCTACGGCGCAGGAAATCGGCCTCAAGGACGAGAAGGAAGCCTTCCTCTTGCAGTTTGGTCACGGGATAGGCCTTAGCATTTGGGAGAAACCCGTTGTGTCCCGGCTCTTCTCGCTGGACCATCCGTTCACCCTCCAAGAGGGCATGGTTTTTGCGCTTGAAACCTACTGTCCCTCGGCTGACGGTAAGGGAGGCGCTCGGATAGAGGAGGAGGTGGTGGTTACAAGTACCGGCTGTGAGGTAATAACCAAGTATCCTTGTGACGAGCTGATATCTTGCGGTTTACCCGGTAGCAAGGCGTACTATTGGGTATGAACTACCAAACCCTGAGTGAGGAGGCTGATCAGAATGAGTAAGCCGCGAGTTGGGTGGATAGGCCTCGGAAACATGGGGAAACCGATGTCTACGAGGCTTCTGGAGGCCGGCTACCCGCTGACCGTTTACAACCGTACGGCCGAAAAGGCCAAGGAACTGGTAAGTAAGGGGGCAAAGCTTGCCAGCAGTCCCAAGGAAGTTGCAGAGGCATCCGAATTCGTGTTCATTACCATTGCCGACTCCAAGTCCCTCATAGAAGTATGCCTTGGGAAGAACGGGGTAATCGAGGGGCTCAAGCCCGGGGGCATAGTGATTGACCATAGCACCGTGTCTCCTGAAGCATCGCTACAAGTAAATGAAGCTGTGGAAGCCAAGGGATGCAAGTTTCTCCGGGCGCCTGTAACCGGAAGCACCGTTTTGGCTGCCGCCGGGACACTAGGTATCCTGTGCTCAGGGGACCGTGAGGCGTACGAGAAGACCCTCGAGCTATTTAAGATACTGGGCAAGAACCAATTCTATCTGGGTGGGGGCGAAGAGTCCCGTTACATGAAGCTGGCGCTAAATATTATGGTGGGCACTACATGTCAGATGCTGGCCGAGGCCCTGGTATTTGGCGAGAGGGCCGGACTCAATTGGGGCCAAATGCTGGAGGTTATAGCGGGCAGCGCAGTGGGGTCGCCGCTCGTGAATTATAAGGCCAAGCCTCTCACCAATAGGGACTACACACCTGCATTCACAACCAGGTTGATGGAAAAGGATTTCGATCTTGCGCTGGAGATAGCGAGGAGTATGGATGTATCCCTGCCTATTACAGCGCTCACTCGCCAGTTCCTGGCCTCTGCCCGGGCGACTGGCAAGGGCGAGCTTGACTTCTCCTCTTTGGTGTTATTGGCCGAGGAGATGGCCGGCATTACTCAATAGGGCGGATCGCGGAGTATCCGCATTAGCATCTTTATTCCTAAAATCAAATTCTTAAATCATTAATAAGAGGAGGTATGCTACGATGGCAAAGGCATTTGTAAGGAGTGTAAAAGACATTACGCCTGGAGTTCCGCCGAAGCATGAGAACGCGGATTCTTGGCCGTTGGCAAACCCCGGCCTAGGGTGTGAGGACCTCGAGATATTCCTGACGGAAATGCGGCCCGGCGGAGCAGCGTTGCAGGACGTACATCCCACAGCTGACCACGTATACTTCTTTATCTCCGGTCGGGGCTACTCTATTGTCGAAGGTGAGAGGTTTGACTTTGGCCCCGGCGATGCGCTATTTATCCCCAGGAACTCGAAGCATGAAATGTATGTAGTCGGCAACGAGACACTGCGCATGATAGTGACCTTTACGCCTGCTCGCAAAGAACTATACAAGAAGTAACTGGGCTGACTTAACTAAAGCAATATATGTATTGCGGTGGGCGGGACAAACGGGCAAGGGGGCCCGGTTGCCTGCCCACCACCAAGTATGTATGACTAGCGGAGTAAATACGGAATGTGAACACTAGCACCCGAAGCAGAGCTGAAGGGAGTGAAGGGCATGCGCGGATTGTTGCTAGCCCTGGTGATAGCCTACGAGCTTATCGTAATCGTGGGAATAGGCCTTTACGTAGCGAAGAAGGCTGAGTCAAAGGGAAAAGGAAAAGATGATTTTATGCTTGCGGGCCGAGATATGCCTTTATTCCAGGTGGGAGCCACCCTGGCACTGACTATATTGGGTACCGTCCACATATTAGGGTTGTTCGAACACTCATGGTCTATGGGAGTACCTTCCATATGGTTTTCCATTGCGCATGTAACGACCTTAGCCGTGATATGCGTGGCCACGGGCCGCTGGGTACGGAGGACGGGGGTTTCGACTATACCCGAGCTGCTGGAAGTTTTGTTTAAGAGTAAGGGCTATCGAACGTTGGTGGCGTGTGCCATGGCACCGCTTATCTGGGGAATCCTGACCCTTGAAACTCAGGGGGCCGGAATTATCTTATCAACACTAACCGGCGTGAGTATTAGGGAAGGGGCAATAATAGGTGCCATCTTTGGAGTTCTGTATGTATACATCGCGGGCATGCGGGAGATTGGCGCCGTCAACTTGGCCAATATAGCGGTAATGTACGCGGGCGTCATTGTTGCGACAGCATTTCTCACCTTTGGATTACCGGCTGGATGGGATGGAGTTGCGGAGTATTACGTGAGTACCTCGGGACCGGAGTATACCAGTGTATTTGGAAGTTGGGAAATATTTCTAGCATTTGGCCTTAGCAACGTTTTCGCCGTCACGTTCTTTCAGGGTATCAGCCAAAAAGGGCTATCGGGAGCCCTGGCAGCACGGGATGAGGCTACCGTGCGGAAAGCCCTTTGGATCGCAGCACCGCTCAACGGGCTGTTTGGGGTCTTTACAGTATCTATGGGCATGGCAGCTAAGAGTATGCCTGAATTTAATGCGCTTGGGCCAAAGCTGGCTGCTCCAACAATGCTTGCAGAGATGCTGCCGTGGTGGCTAGCGGCTTGGTTGCTGGCGTCCTTCCTAGGTGCTGTGTTATCTACTTATGCGGTCTCCGTTTTAGCGCCTGCCACCCTGTTCGTCAAGGACATTTATGTGCCTCTTTATAATCCTAACGCGTCGGAGGCTGAACAGACGCGTATGGTACGCATTGTGGTTCTAGTTCTTGGACTTCTTGCGCTTCTGCCGGCTGCCACGCTTCCTCCAATAGTTGGGGCGATACTGTGGCTTTTTTCCTGGCTAGTGCCTGTCTTCTGGTTTGTCGTCTTTGGTCTGTTCTGGAAGCGCTCGACTGCGGCCGCCGTTATTACTACTATTGCGGCCTGGATAGCGACGTGCGTATGGTCCTTTACCTCTTTACCTTCCGTGTTAGGTTGGCAGAGTGTGCATAACGTGTATATTACCTGTCTCGTCACAGGTGTGCTTGGCATAATCCTGACCGCGGTTCTACCGGGCGAAAAAGGGCTGTTCCGAAACCGCGGCGGTCGATTTGCGTCTGGTCTTTCCCAGGCGCAATAGGGCAGTCTTGTTCGAGTGGGGAGGTACAAGCTATGTTTTTCTGGAAAGTTTTCTTAACCACGTTGGTGGTCATCTTTGCAATCGTTGTCGTCGCCGATGTACTGAGTCGGGTAGCCTCCGGTGGAGAGCGGTAGTTGGGAGGGATGAAGGGTGGGCGAAGCGGTATTAACTAATCTGTGGATGGGTATGATAGTGGGACTGATGGTTTTGTACGGCATCTTTGCAGTTGTTGGATATAGCAGAAAAAAGGGCAGCGCATAGCTCTGATTTAGCAGATTAACACGGGGCGCATCCTGAAGATGAGTGCGGTATATGGTCGGACGAAAGATCGTCCGACCGTATACCTTCTTTATGGTGAACGTCTTGAAGTGTTGAGATATGCAGCTTTTGGGGGGCATGTTTATGTCTTGTTTAGCGCCCGACAATCGGGAAGTACGCGATTCGAATCTGGTGACCGCGTGGGGGAACTGCGGCTCCGAAAAGCGAAGGAGTGCGGAAGGGGGTGCTCGGGAGAAGCTTTTGTATGGGATTTGCAGGATGTGTATGCAGGGGGATTGCCTCACCTTGGTGCACGTAAAGGAGGGAGTGGTCACCCGGGTTGAGGGTAGGCCCGGCGTTCCTCCCAATTTTGGCAATTTGTGTCCCCGGGGCAACTCGGCAGTGATGAATTTGTACAACCCGTATAGAATAAAGAACCCGTTGAAAAGGACTAATCCTCAAAAGGGCCTAGACGTGGATCCGGGTTGGGTGGAGATATCGTGGGAGGAGGCCCTGGAGCTTGTGGCCCAACGGTTTAAGGAAGTTAGGGAGAGAGATGCACGGGGTCTAGTAGTCTGTGAGGGCTGGGGCAACAGGGAAAGTATCCTTAGGGTGCCGTTTGAGAAGGCGTTCGGGACACCGAACGAGGTAGGGTCGCATGGTGTGCTATGCACCGTTCACCTGGGTACCGACCTGGTACATTCGAATTTTCCTATTTCTGTAGTGGATCTGGAGTACTGCCAGTATCACGTTACACTCGGCAGATCGGTCGGGCCTAATTTCGCGACTACGGGGGGCATTCGGAAGTTTGCGCAGGCATTGGACCGTGGCATGAAGCTGGTCGTGGTGGACCCGCGGTGCTCGCCGGAGGCCAGCAAGGGTGAGTGGGTACCCATACGGCCCGGTACAGACCTCGCCTTCCTCCTGGCAATGGCCCATGTTATGTTCTATGAGATTGAGAAATACGACGAATGGTTCTTGAAGAACCGTACGAACGCACCGTATCTAATCGACGAGGCCGGAGAGTACGTCAGAGATAAGGTTAGTGGCGCTCCCCTAATGTGGGACCCCGAGGAGGGGCGGGCGAAGCCGTGGAACTCCGAGTTTAAGGATGTCGCGCTAAGAGGGGAGTATGTAGTTGACGGGAAGAAGTGTGAGCCGGCCTTTGAAGCCGTGAGGCGCGGCTTTGCAAGTTATACGCCCGAGTGGCAAGAGGGCATCACTACTATTCCGGCCGGGACGGTCCGGCGGATCGCCCGGGAGTTTGTAGAAGCCGCCCAGATAGGGAGTACGATACTTATCGACGGGGCCGAGTTTCCCTTTAGGCCGGTGTCGCTGAACTGCGAGAGGAATGTGATGAACCACCGCGGTGGCACTTACGCCGACCTAGTCGGGAAGATAATCAATATGCTGGTGGGAGCTATTGAGGTTCCAGGATCTTGCCTGGGTTGTGGCAAACGCGGGCCCGTTTTGAAGCCGGGAGACGATGGAACCGTTGAGCCCTCATACGAAGCGGTAGGTATTCCTTTTACGTTCCCGCCACTTCATGCGGATATGGCCGAGTTCTATCCGCACAGGCATACCACGCCTCAAATGATCGCCAAGGCGATTCTGGAGCCGGAGAAGTATCACTTGAGCTATGAGATCGGGGCATGGCTGACCATCGGTGGTAATCCCATTAAGATGGTTGCCCAGCCACAGCTTTTCGTGGAGGCGCTAAAGAAGATACCCTTTGTGGTAACCATAGGCTATCACATGGATGAGATGGCCATTATGTCCGATGTGGTTCTTCCCGAACATAGCTTCTTGGAGCGGCTCCGGGTGGCTGTGTTCTGGCCGGAACACCAGGCAGCAGCCGGGGAGACCCAGAGCCTCAAAATGGTAAGCATGCGTGAGCCCGTGCCACCCCTTTACAATACGAAGCATGTTGACGAGATCTTTATGGAGATTGCAGACCGCATGGGGATTCTGTTGGGACCGGGCGGTGTGTACGATCAGCTCAACGAGTTAACGGACTATATTGTTGGCGATGAGGGGCTGGTATTAAAGGAACCCTACAAGCTTGATATTAACCGGAAGTACTCCATAGAGGAAATCTATGATCACATGGTTAAGAGTTGGATCGGTGACGATAAGGGTCTTGATTATCTGAAGGAAGTTGGCTACTACGGTTACCAGCTCTCGCGCAAATACCATTACAACTACTACTACTTCCCTGAAAACAAGACACGACATCCCTTCTATTTCTATCGACTGAAAAAGAGCGCAGAAAAACTCCGTGAGGGCCTTAGAAAGCACGGCATCTCCTTCCCCGGCGTAAAGGACGAGGAGCGTGTCTTCGAGTTGTACAAACCCGTACCCATTTGGGTAGAGAATGCCGAGCTTAGGGCCCCGGAGGAATATGATTTGTACGCCATAAATTTCAAAACGCCCTTCTTCACAAATTCGGTCGGAGATGTCCAAGGAAATCCGTGGTTGAGGGAACTGACTAAGGATGATCCCTACGAGGAGCGGATTTGGATTAATAGCGAGACGGCCAAGAGAAAGGGGCTCAAAGATGGAGACTTGGTGCGAATTGAGTCCAGGTACGGGTGGACCATGGGTGTCCTCAAGGTGACCGAGCTTATACATCCTGAGGTGATTGGTGTACCCGGTGCTTATGGGCCGGGAACGGTTCAATCAAATCCGCGGCACCGCCACGGCCCGCATTTTAACTCCCTGCTGTCTGTTGACGAGGAGACCTTCGACTCGATAAGCTGCGGCATCGAAATAGGTCCTAGGGTCAAAATCGTTAAGGTGGAGCAGTAGGCGGGACGGCGGCATACGTAGGGCCACCTAGCAGGGGCCCCGACGGGCCCCCACCCACCTAACGGCAGGGAGGACCGCTGTTGTAGTATTCTCCCGGTCCTGTGTGGGCGGGCTCTCGTAGTATGGCGGCAGAACAAGGGAACGCCCTTGATTGTCGCGTGGCGACTCCTTGCCCCTGGAAAAAGTTGATTCCCATCAGACCTAGCCGAGGAGGACATTGTTGGTATGAGGTTCGGTATGATAATTAACCTTCGTAGATGTGTGGGATGTTCGGCATGCGTGGTGGCTTGCCGCGCCGAGCATGGTACACCTCCTGGTGCCCACCGGTCAAGGGTCCTAAGGTACGAAACCGGTCGTTATCCAGTAGCGAGGATGAGGTTCCTCCCCTTGCTCTGCATGCAATGTAACGATCCGCCGTGCCTTAAGGCCTGTCCGACTGGTGCTACTAAGAAGCTGGATTCTGGGACGGTAATTATAGAGAGCTCGAAATGTATAGGGTGTAGAGCATGCATGGTGGCCTGCCCGTACGGGAGTCGTAGCTTCTTGTTTAAGAAGGAGGTGTATTACGGGGAAACCCAGAAGATGACCCCTTATGAGGAGATAAAGTCCCAGGGATATAGTGTCGGTACGGCAATTAAATGTGATTTCTGCCTCGAGCGGGTAAAGGCCGGCAGGCAGCCGGCATGTGTGGATACATGCCCGGCGGCAGCACGTACCTTTGGGGACCTTGATGACCCTCGGTCCGAGATCGTGCGCATGCTGGTCAAGACTGGGGCCAAACCCCTTTATCCAGAGCTCGGAACGAAGCCGGCAGTATACTATATTGACGTCGAATAGGCCCGTTCTCTGAGAACTAGTTTCTTTAGCCATCACTGTTATACAGGGAGGGAAAGCAGTGGCCCATATTGTTGCCCTTGTAATTGCATGTGTCCTACTGGCCTTTATTGCTTGGGCCCACGTGGGAAAGGGGGGACTTGCCGGAACAAAGCTCTCGAACGATTCCCCCTGGGGTCTGTATATAGTAGGCTTCTTCTACCTGGGAAGCATTGCCGTAGGCATGCTGTGCATCCTAGCAGTATCCTTGCTTTTTCAACCGGGCATGGCTAGCCTTACTCGGGCCTTAGCCTATGTCGTGGGCTTTATGGTTGCCGCTGGACTCCTGATCGTATTCGACCTGGGCCGGCCCTTGAGGCTTCCGGCCATGCTGGTGGGGAACCCTGCTTCCCTTTTGGTGTGGGACCTCTACCTGTGCGCGGCAGTTGTTGTTATTGCTATTGGGTCGCTGGTTGCTCGGGCAGCGATCGGTATGCCCCTGGCTGGCCTGATGTTTGTCGTCGGCGTAGGCGCCTTCTTGGTGCACTCTAGACTTTTTGTACAGTACCAGTATGCCGGGCAGCGGGCAGACAGGCTATCCTATGTACTGGAAGGCCTGATGAACGGGTTTGCCGTATTATTTGCGGTCCAATTGTTCCATACCGGCGCTGTACCAGAACCCCTCGTTTTGGCTGCGGTTGTTATCGCAATTGCTAGGGTGCTGGTGGAGCTGGCCCATAGTGTTGCTCCTGGTGAGCTTGTTGTAGGGATTGTTGAGGCAGTGCTATTGTTCTTGTACAAGGCCTACCCCAATCCGGCTGTGGCAGGCCTAGCCCTCTTGGTCATATTGATCCATGGCCTCGTCTCCAAGTTAGGCGCAGTAGACAGCTTCGGGGCAACCTACCCGGCGCGAGCTATAGCGGGGAGGCCGCGTTCCTACAGACCGACTAGCCACGAGTATGCTGTCCTGGTCGCATCCATAATTATGGCAATATGTATAGGCGTGGCCCTAGAATGGTTAGCCTAGTTCCGGAATAAGCCTGCTGATGGAGTTCCTCAGGCATCCTGGGGGGCGAATGCCCCCCTGTAACCAGTTTACACGTCATGTGTCAATAGACTGGACAAAAAGTGTAGGGAATTAAGTAAGAGTAGCCGGGACCGCTAGGGGATGCTAGGGAAATCAGTTTCTGGCACGAAACTTGCATGCACATCAATTCGTGGCCAGCACCAAGCGGTCCCGGCAATTTGTAGGATGCTGCCGCGGGCACGTGGTGGAAAGGGATAGGTGACGCCATAAACCCTTTCACCCTAATAGAGCCCGATGAATGCCCGGGCCTATCCCCGGTAGGTGACGGGAAGGTGTGACCTAGGCAACCCGACGATGTGCCTTGACGGTGAAAGGCCAAGGGGACACTATGTGTTCGAGTTCTAGACACTACCCTGTGGTAAGGAGGCGTATTGGTACTATGCGGGAGCTGTCTGTAGACGAGGTCCTAGCCATGTATGAGTGCATGGTAAGGATAAGGCACTTTGAGGAAAAGGTAGCCGAAGTTTATGCTAAGGGCATTATGCCGGGATTGGCCCACCTGTACACCGGCGAAGAGGCGGTAGCCACTGGTGTGTGCTATGCCCTCGAACCCACCGACTATATTACCAGTACCCATAGGGGCCACGGCCATGTTATTGCTAAGGGCGCGGATCTTGGCCCGATGATGGCCGAGCTCTTTGGTAAGGAGACCGGGTACTGCCAGGGCAAAGGTGGGTCCATGCACATTGCCGATTTCGAAAAGGGTATCCTTGGCGCTAACGGTGTTGTCGGAGGAGGAATACCCATAGCCACCGGTGCCGGCTTGGCTATTAAGCTGCGGAAAGGGAAAGAGGTTGTCGCCTGTTTCTTCGGCGATGGTGCGAGCAACCAAGGAGCGTTTCACGAATCCCTTAATATGGCAGGACTGTGGAAGCTCCCGGTGATCTATGTCTGCGAAAACAACTACTATGGCATATCTGTTTCTAAGAAGCGCCACCAGGCGATAGACGATATTGCCGTGAGGGCCGCGAGCTATGGTATGCCGGGCGTTACGGTCGACGGTAACGATGTGCTGGCGGTGAGGCAGGCAGCCGAGGAGGCTGTAGAGCGGGCGCGGAAAGGCGAGGGGCCCACGTTACTGGTATGCAACACTTACCGTTGGCGTGGACACCATGAGGGCGACCCCAATAGGGGCGCAAGATATCGGAGCAAGGAAGAGATCGAAGAATGGATGGCCAAATGTCCCATCAAGCGTTGCGAAGAGTATCTCCGGTCTAAGGGAGTCAGTGATAATAAGTTTGAGGCCATAAAAGCTGCTGTGGATAAAGAGATAGAAGAAGCCCTCAAGTTTGCCGAAAGCTCGCCCTATCCTGATGAGAGCATGGCCCTTAGGGATGTGTACGCGTAGAATCGATTATCCGCAGGAGGTGCAAACTAGCAATGAGAGAGATAACCTATCGGGAAGCCCTTCGAGAAGCGCTTCGAGAAGAAATGATTAGGTCTCCCGAGGTCTTTGTAATGGGCGAAGACGCGGGAGTCTTTGGTGGTATATTTGGTGTAACAGCCGGCCTAATGGCTGAATTCGGTGAGGAGCGCGTGCTGGACACCCCCATTTCTGAGGCTGGCATTGCAGGCGCTGCCGTCGGTGCAGCCATGGTTGGCATGCGGCCAGTGGCCGAGATTATGTTCGTGGACTTCCTGACTATTGCCATGGACCAACTGGTCAACCAGGCGGCCAAATGGCATTACATGAGCGGTGGAAAATTGAAGGTTCCCATGGTAGTTCGAACCCCGACGGGAACGGGGAGGCGCACCGGTGCTCAGCATTCCCAGAGCCTAGAAGCGTGGGTAGCCCACGTACCAGGGCTTAAGGTCGTCATGCCGGCCACTCCTTACGATGCCAAGGGTCTTCTGAAGGCTGCCATCCGGGATGATAATCCAGTAGTCTTTATTGAGCATAAAATGCTGTACAACGACAAGGGCCCGGTACCCGAGGAGGAGTACCTTGTTCCTTTAGGTAAAGCGAAAGTTGCCCGAGAGGGTAGGGACGTGACCATAGTAGCTACCTCCCTCATGGTCAAGCGGGCCTTGCAGGCGGCATCTGCCCTTGCCGAGGAGGGTATTGAGGCGGAGGTCGTTGATCCGCGGACCTTGAGACCCCTCGACATAGATACGATTATAGCCTCCGTGCAGAAAACCGGTAAGCTTCTCATTGTACATGAGGCAACCACCTTCTGTGGATTTGGCGCTGAGATAGCCGCGCAGGTAGCGGAGAAAGCCCTTTATAGCCTGGACGCTCCCATTGCACGCCTAGGCGCGTGGGAAGTACCCATACCCTTTAGCCCGTCCTTAGAAGACAGAGTGGTACCCAGGGTTGAGGACATTGTGGAGAGGGCACGAACCTTGGTTCGGGAGAATATTTGAAGGGACTTTCTTCTTAAGGGCATTATAGGAAGGGTGGAGAGGAATGGTTGCGCAGGTAGTAATGCCCCAGGTAGGTATTACCACTACTGAGGCTAAAATCATACAGTGGCTAAAGAAGGTAGGAGAAAAGGTAACTAAAGGGGAACCTCTCTTCGAGGTTGAAACGGACAAGGCCACCATGGAGGTCGAGGCACCAGCGGACGGCTTCTTGGTAAGAATAGACGTTGGAGACGGTGCCACGGCAGAGGTTGGCCGCGTCGTAGCGCTTATAGCAGACAGTCCGGACGCCGATATCTCCTCCGTATCTCCGGCAAGCAAGGTGGAGAAGGCCCTTGCAGGTCAAGGGGAAGGGACAAAGGCGGAGAAGGAGCCTGACGCCAAGGTAGGAGAGAAGGAACCGGCGAAGGCTGGTAGAGACAAGTTCCGGATCACTCCCCTTGCGAGAAGGATTGCCAAGGAGGCAGGCCTGAGCAACGAAGAGCTCGCTAATATTAAGGGCAGCGGTGCCGGCGGCATTATTAATAAGGCTGACGTCCTCTCATATCTTGAAGGGAAGAAGGCCGCGCAACCTCCTGCGGAAGCCCGTCGGCCAGCAAGTGCTCAGGCTCCGCGGCCCGTGGCCAAGGAGGAAGGGGACCAAGTCGTAGAACTGACGAGGATGAGGCGCGCCATAGCGCAGCGGATGTGCCAAAGTGTTCTCGAGGCTCCGCAGTTTTGGCTCGGTGTAAATGTCAAGGTGGACCGCCTCCTGGAGTTCCGCGACCGCGTTAACCAGCTTCTTCCCAAGGAAGAGCGCATTACCGTGACAGACATGATAGTCAGGGCGTGTGCCTTGGCCCTTAGGGCGTATCCCCAGGTTAACGCCACCTTTACCGAAGAAGGAATACTGCTTAAAGGCCGGGTTAATGTTGGAATCGCGGTAGCTATCGATGAAGGCCTGATTGTCCCTGTAGTTAAGGATGCAGACAAAAAGGCTCTTCGTGAGATTGCAGCAGCAAGGCGGGAACTGGTCAAGAGGGCCCGCGAGGGAGTTCTCTCTGCCGACGAGCTCACGGGCGGAACCTTTACAGTTAGCAATCTAGGCATGTTGGGCATAGATGAGTTCAAAGCTATTCTCAATCCTCCCGAGGCCGGTATACTTGCGGTAGGTCAGACCCAGTCTGCGCTAGCATTGATAGACGGAAGGGTCGAAGAGTATAAATTTGTGGCTCTGAGGCTTACCTTGGACCACAGGGTAGTGGATGGAGCCTTGGGAGCTCGGTTCCTGTCGGAGGTCAGAAGGTTATTGGAGGAGCCCTATCTCCTTGTTTAGACTGAGGTCTGCGGAAGATTGTGCGCGGAAGGGGATGGAGGAATGCGTCCTTTGATTGTAATAGGGGGAGGGCCGGCCGGTTATGCGGCCGCCCTCACCGCTGCTAGAAAAGGTCGAGAGACGATCCTTGTTGAGGAAGCAGAACTCGGTGGCACATGCTTAAATCGCGGGTGTATTCCCACAAAGGCACTAGCTAAGTCGGCGGGCGTATTCTCCCTGCTGAAGGGCGCCAAGGAATTTGGGATCCGTAGCTCCGACGTCGGGGTAGATTGGGCGTCCGTCATGGCGAGAAAGAAGTCCATTGTGGATGGGCTGCGGCGTGGCCTGCAGGGCCTGATAAAGGGCGCTGGTATATCCGTTGTAAGTGGGAGGGCAACCTTACAGGGCGGCGGTAAAGTGGAGGTAGTTGACGCGTCTGGGAAGGCCACGGCCCTGGAAGGTGATGCTATCATCGTCGCCTCGGGATCTACGGTAAAGAATCCTTTTCCGTGTGCTATTGACGAGAAGGATATATTGTCTAGCACGGGAATACTGGAACTAGCGGAGTTACCGTCTAGCCTGATAATCGTCGGGGGCGGCGTGATTGGCCTAGAGTTTGCCAATATATTTAACTCTCTGGGTGTCAAGGTGACTGTAATTGAGGCCCTGCCTCGGCTCCTGTATGGGATAGATGAGGAAGCTAGTACTTTGCTAATGAAGATCTTAAAGGCGCGGGGCGTCGAATTCAGGCTGTCGGCCAAGGTGTCCAAAATAGAGAAGGCCAAGGGTAAGGTTCGTGTTTCCCTTGAGGGCGGCAATGGTGTTGAAGAGTTTGTTGCCGATAAGGTTCTGCTGGCGGTGGGACGTGCACCCAATGTTAATGGCCTTGGGTTGGACAAGGCGGGTGTTCAGGTAGAAGGCGGTCGCATCAAGGTGGACGCCAAAATGAGGACCACCGCAAAAGGTGTATATGCTGCGGGAGATGTAATAGGTAATCCTATGTTGGCCCATGCCGGTTTCTTGGAAGGAGAGGTGGCCGCGAGGGTGGCCTGTGGCGAGGAGGCCTCCGTAGACTGGAGGGCAATCCCGTCGTGTGTTTACACTACCCCCGAGATCGCCCAGGTTGGCCTATCCGAAGAGGAGGCTCGGAAGCAGTTCGATAAGGTAATCGTGGGTAAGTATCCCTTGAGGGGTAACGGCAGGGCTTTAATCGAGGATGAGGGCGGCCAAGACGGATTCATTAAGATAGTTGCCGATCGGAAGTACGGCGAAGTGCTAGGTGTTACCATGGTGGGTCCCTTTGCTACGGAATTAATCGGGCTGGGTGTCCTAGCTATTACCAATGAGCTGACCATTGACCAGATGGCAGACACCGTGCAGGGACACCCGACTGTGTGTGAGGCCATTCGCGAGGCTGCGTTAATAGCGGTGGGAAGGCCCCTGCACTTCGGGCGCTAGCTCGAGGTCGGGTGACAATCTGTTCATCCCCAGGGAGGCGGACTAAGTGGGTAACGTTCTGGTTAGAGTAGACGTTTCTACGGGGACGATAACCCGTGAAGAGTTGGCGGAGGAGTATAGGTGCCTCGGTGGACGCGGGTTAATAGCAAAGATAGCGATAAACGAAATCGATGCCCATTGTGACCCGATGGGCCACCAGAACAAGCTGATAATTGCTCCCGGACTGCTGGGGGGATACAACATACCGTCGGCCGACCGTTTGTCGGTTGGTGCAAAGAGCCCGTTGACGGGCGGCATAAAGGAGAGCAATGCCGGGGGGACTACGGGTCGCGCTCTGGCTCGCCTGGGGATAAGGGCTGTTGTTCTGGAGGGCAAGCCTGCTACCGAGACGCTGCAGATACTGGAAGTTACTGCAGATGGGTGTAGGTTAGTGTCGAAGCCCGAACTAAAGGGGCTAGGTATATATGCCACTACTGCCAGGCTGCGCGAGGAGTACGGCGCGGAAATTAGCCTCATGGTGATAGGCCCGGCGGGCGAGTTGGGCCTAAGGACTGCCTGTATCGCCAATCTGGATCCGGAAGGTAGACCAACGCGGGTGAACGGAAGAGGCGGTCTCGGTGCGGTAATGGGCAGTAAGGGGATTAAGGCAGTCGTAGTTGACGCCAGAGGAGCTAAGTCGAGAGGTGCCCGTGGTCCGCGGCTGACGAGTGCTATTAAGGAGTACGTAGATGCTATCAGAAGTAATCCGGTTACGACGACTTACCGGGAGTACGGTACGGCAGGCAACCTGGCGCTGTGTAATGCTTTAGGTTGCTTGCCGATACGCAATTTCAGCGTGGGTTCTACCGAACTTGCTGATAAGATTGGTGGTGACCGGTTGAGGCAGATTATACTCGAACGAGGGGGTTTACCATCTCATAGGTGTATGCCCGGGTGTATCATAGGCTGCTCCAACGTTTATGTTGACACTGAAGGACGAGAGGTGGTTGCCCCTCTTGAATACGAAACAATTGGCCTGTTAGGGTCAAACTGTGGAGTTTTTGATCTGGATGCCATAGCCCAGCTTAATTACTTATGCAATGACGTGGGGGTTGATACGATCGAAGTAGGCGCTGCATTAGGAGTGGCTATGGAGGCCGGATTACTGGATTTTGGCGATTGGCAAGGAATGTATAAGGTAATTGAAGGCATAGTACGAAGAGAGTTACTCAGCCTGGTGATAGGAGCGGGCGCAGTTGCCACCGGAAACGTGCTCAACGTGAGCAGGGTACCAGCGGTTAAAGGGCAAGCTATGGCAGCGTACGATCCGAGATCGCTCAAGGGACTGGGTGTTACTTACGCGACTTCACCCCAAGGGGCCGATCATACGGCAGGGATAACGCTGCGGATGAATATTGATCACCTTGATCCTAACGCACAGGTAGAAGCCTCCTTGCGTGCGCAAGTAAGGGCAGCTATGGTGGATACGGTAGGCCTGTGTAACTTTGCCTCGGCAGGACTTGGCCCGCGCCTCGATATATTGGCCAGGCTGGTCGAAGTGGTGGTAGGCGGTGCATGGAGCGAAGGTAGGCTTTTAGAGCTAGGTAAAATGGTACTTCTAGACGAGGTGAGGTTCAACAGTACGGCAGGCATTAGCCAGGAAGGTAACGACTTGCCCGAGTTTATGCGGATGGAGGGCTTAGCTCCACGGGACAGCCGGTTTGATGTCCGAGTAGAAGACCTTAAGAGGTTTGCCGAACTACTAAATAAGGTTTGTTGATTCAGCCACGTGAGATTGTTTTAAGGTGGCCCCACACCCCCCCCTGCACCGATTTCCGCGGCAAGTTTCCTTACCACTGTGGGCGCAAAGCAGACATATGTGAGGGCAAGCAGGATCTAGCCTCCTGTTGCGCCGTTAAGCCGACGTGCCGAGGGCTCTCGTCCCATTCGGTGCAAGCAACTTCATGTGTACGAGACGCCATTGCGTTTACCTGCCGTCCTGTAGGCCGTAATGCCCATGATATATATTCAGGGGAGCGGTGAAGGTTACGTGGAACCTGTAAGAGCCACAGAGCAGGAAGGAGTGAACGGAACGAGGTTGCGGCAGGTAACGCGGGGAAAGGAGGAGGATACGCTGCTGATAACGGGCTACGCCAAGTTACCATCTACCATTGCCGCGTCCAAACTTTATGAGGTTGTGGCAGTGGCCGTGGAAGTTAGGCCCGAAGACGGTGAAATAATTGATGTTGACTGTATCTTACCCACTATAGTAGCCCGTAGAGTTGTAAAAGAAATTGCGATAGGGTACAAGTTAAGTGACGGCATTGAAGGGTTAATAAAAGAAATAGAGAGGCGTTATTGTGGTAATACGCACAAGGACGTGATTATTGCATTTCGTGTTATCTACGATAAATATAGGGCCTATCGAGAGGGCAGGCCGTTACAACAAATCGAAGAAAGAAGTAAGCACAGAGGGTAGAGCCATTTTGTTTGCGGGTGAGTAAGTCGGCCTTACTCGCTGAGTAGCAAGCAGGACCTGGCTTAGGGAGAAGGAGTCTCTTCTTAGTCAGGTTTTTATTTTCTTAGGCACACGCCGATGCCGGCGAGCGATTTGTCGGGACGTAATTATAAGCCGGGCAGCAAGAAACAGTATGGGCCTTGGTTTTCTGGGTTTGGGAGGGGGTGGATCAAGACAATGCAGGAAAAATGAATTCCGCGGGGTGAACTACGCAGCAGGGTTATGTCTAGTGCTGTGGCGGCTGAGTTGACCAAGGATTGTACGACCGTCGGAACGAGCGGCTTTGTCCCTTCTGGCTATCCCGAGGCTATGCCTTAGCCCTCGCGGAAACAGAGCGCAAAATATGGAAAGGAGTGTGGTTTGAGACATGGTTATGCAAGAACTCTTGCAAGAACTAGAACAGCGGTTATCCAAAGTCAAAGCGGGCGGTGGCGATAAGCGCATAGCCAAACAGCACGAGCAAGGGAAAAAGACGGCGCGCGAGCGTATCGAGACCCTTTTGGATGCGGGTAGCTTCCAAGAGATGGATGCCTTTGTTGCCCACCGCTGTACCCTTTTTGGCATGGACAAGACTGAGGCACCGGGGGAAGGAGTGGTTACCGCTGTCGGCACTATTGACGGTCGGCCCGTGGCCGTCTTTGCTCAGGATTTTACCGTATTGGGCGGGTCCCTGGGGGAAATGCATGCCAAAAAGATATGTAAGATTATGGACCTAGCCATGAAAGTAGGCATGCCTATAATCGGACTAAATGACTCGGGTGGCGCTCGTATTCAGGAAGGAGTTGATGCCCTGAGCGGCTACGGCCAGATTTTTTGTCGCAACACCTTGGCCTCGGGCGTAGTACCCCAGATCGCAGCCATCATGGGACCGTGTGCCGGAGGAGCGGTGTACTCCCCCGCTCTCACGGATTTTGTTTTCATGGTCCAAGGAACCAGCGAAATGTTCATTACCGGCCCCCAAGTGATAAAAGCCGTAACAGGGGAAGAAGTCAGCGGTCAGCAACTCGGCGGGGCACTGACCCATAACCAGGTAAGTGGTGTAGCCCACTTTGCGGCAGAAGATGAGGATCATTGTTTTAGACTTATTCGCGGCCTCTTGAGCTATCTTCCCAGCAACAACCTCGAAGACCCTCCTGTGCTGGACACGGGGGATGATCCGGCCCGAGAAGTAGATGAATTGCTTAACATTATGCCCGACAATCCGAACAAAGCCTTTGACATGCGGAATATTATAACCCCGACGGTGGACCAAGGTAGCTTCTTTGAAGTACAACCCTTATATGCGCCCAACATCATCACCGCCTTTGCTCGGCTTGGCGGCCGTCCTATTGGGATCATAGCCAACCAACCGGCGGTAATGGCCGGGTGTCTGGACATCAACGCTTCAGACAAGGCGGCGCGGTTCATACGGTTCTGTGATGCGTTCAACATACCCATAGTTAACTTTGTGGATGTACCTGGATTTTTGCCGGGCACCAACCAAGAGTACGGGGGTATTATCCGCCACGGCGCCAAGATGCTTTACGCATATTCCGAAGCGACGGTGCCCAAAATCACCATAATTATTCGCAAGGCTTATGGCGGAGCTTATCTGGCGATGTGCAGCCGGGACCTGGGAGCGGATCAGGTTTTTGCCTGGCCCTGTGCCGAGATTGCGGTTATGGGACCTGAGGGGGCGGCCAATATCATTTTCCGTAAGGAAATCGAAGCGGCGGAAGATCCGCAGAAGGCGTGGCAGGAAAAAATCGCCGAGTACCGGCGGCTGTTTGCGAATCCGTACGTGGCCGCCGAAAGAGGCTATATCGACGCAGTTATAGATCCGCGGGCAACCCGGCGGTACCTGGTGTGGGCTCTAGAGCTGTTGGTGACCAAACGAGAGAGCCGGCCGCCCAAGAAGCACGGCAACATTCCGCTGTAGCTCAGAAGGGGTGATTTATGTTGCAAAATCAGATGAGCCCTATCGTGCTGTCAATAGTTAACCTCAGTATCGTGTTTGTCGTCCTATTCTTTCTGGCAGTAGTTATCAAAGTCATTAAGGCGCTGGCCGACGCCCTGGGGGCGGCGGGTAAGGTCAAGAAGCAGGTCCCTCAAGGGGCAGCAAGCGAAGTGGAGGGGGTGGCAGGGGAGGCCGATAAGCTGAATTCGACCAAGATAGCTGCCGCCTGCGCTGCTGTGGCGGCTTGTCTGGCGGATGAAAACTTCGAAGTGGTCAGCATAAGGAGGCTCGGCTCCTCTGAACGTTGGGTACAAGCCGGCCGTCTGGAAAACACCATGTCTTCGCTTACATTGAAGAACGGGAGGTAAAGAAAATGCGGCAATTCCGAGTTACTGTTAACGGAGAGAGCCTTGTGGTAGAAGTGGAGGAAATCAAGGGAGGGGCTACCAACCCTCAAACTAGAACTGCAAGCGCGGTGTCAATGCCTACGCAGGTTCCCCGTCAGGCATCCTCCGTTCGAGGATCCGCGGCGTCGGGAGGGCCTACAACAGGCGATAACATTACCGCCCCCATGCCGGGCAATATCCTGAGTATCCAAGTTAAAGAAGGGGAACATGTCAAAGCCGGCCAAGTGCTGCTGATTCTGGAGGCCATGAAAATGGAGAACGAGATTGTGGCGCCCAGAGACGGGACGGTCAAAAAGATTTGCGTAACAGTGGGGCAGTCGGTAAATACGGGTGACCACCTGATCTCCCTAGAATAAAGCCTGAAAAGGAGAGAATTAGGGATGGATGTCATAGAGAGGGTTTTTGAGCTTATTAACACCACCGGCTTCGTACAACTTACGTGGGGAAACTTAATTATGGTCGGCGTGGGGTGCGTCCTTCTGTACCTGGCTATTTTTAAGGGCTTTGAGCCCTTGCTGTTATTGCCATTAGGATTCGGCTGTATCCTGGCCAATTTGCCGGGTAGCGGTATCATGGCCGAAGGGGGGTTGTTGCGCTATCTTTTCTTCGGCGTGGAAAAGGAAATATTTCCGTGCCTTATTTTCCTGGGCGTAGGCGCGATGACCGATTTTGGCCCCCTGCTTGCCAATCCTATGACCCTTCTGCTGGGCGCTGCAGCTCAGTTGGGCGTGTTGGTAGCCCTTTACCTGGCAGGGCTTGTCGGGTTCAACATTGAAGAGGCGGCCTCCATCGGCATTATCGGCGGGGCCGATGGCCCTACGGCCATATATCTAACAATGAAGCTGGCTCCTCATCTCCTGGGAGCCATCGCCGTGGCCGCCTATACGTATATGTCGCTAGTGCCGCTGATTTTACCGCCGGCCATCAAACTTTTGACCACCAAGCGTGAGAGGCAAATAGTCATGGAGCAGCTTCGCCCGGTTTCTAAGTTCGAAAGAATATTGTTTCCCATATTGTGCACCACCGTTATGGTCCTGGTGTTGCCGCCTGTTGCGCCGTTGGTGGGTATGCTCATGCTAGGTAACCTTATGCGGGAATGTGGTGTAGTTGACAGGTTATCTAAAACGGCCCAGAATGAGCTGATAAATATCGTCACTATTTTCCTGGCTACGTCCGTGGGTGCTACTATGGACGCCGCCAATTTCCTGACCCTGCGCACCATTCAAATAATCATTCTGGGCGCGGTCGCCTTCTTCTTCGGTGCTGTGGGCGGGGTACTGCTAGGTAAGATCATGTGCGTACTTACAGGCGGTAAGGTTAACCCGATGATCGGTGCGGCAGGGGTTTCCGCAGTGCCCATGGCCGCACGTGTTGTGCAACGAATGGGCCAGCGAGAGAATCCGGCCAATTTCCTCCTCATGCACGCCATGGGACCCAATGTTGCCGGGGTTATAGGTACTGCTACTGCGGCTGGAGTTTTTCTAGCGCTGTTAAGATAGTCTAAAACTTAATAGGAGCAATGTGGCATAAAGGTCTTGGCCATTAACGACGGCCATCGCAAAGGCCACAATACAGCTAGAATGCTGGAAGCCGTACTGCAGGAAGCACGGAACTTAGGGGCCCAAACAGAGCTATTAGAATTAAGCGATTACAATATAAGGCCATGTCATGCCCTAATATGGGCACCCTTCTTAGCTGTCCGAGGAACAACAAGAAGTATAGGGACGGGAAGGATTGACCGTGATAAGGCTGGTGGGCGCTTTTTCCGATGGCGAACTCTACCTTATTGAATTAGCTGTGGGAGGTAAGGGCTTCCGCAAATTTATCGGCCCGTGGCTACTAAGGATTGGGGACCGGCGGCTTTTAGTGGACCCGGGTCCGGCTGTTGGGCTGCCGTTCCTGGTAGCCGCCCTACGCGAGTTAGGCACCAATCGGTTAGATTACATCCTTCTTACCCATATTCACCTAGACCATGCCGGAGCGGTGGGGGGCTTGTTGGATTACTTTCCGGAAAGTGCCGTATTCGCCCATCCTAGGGCTCGAGAATTTTTGGAGAGTCCTACTCGGCTGTGGGAAAGCAATGTCAAGGTTCTGCGTGAGCTCACTTACTTTTCTGGGCCGATGAAGCCGGTACCTGCTGAGAGACTTGTTGAACAGGTACCCGAAATAAGGGTCATAGAAACACCTGGTCATGCCCCGTACCATTTGAGCTTTTTGTGGCGGAATTTTCTTTTCGCCGGCGAAGCCGCTGGAGTCTATTTGGACATGGGGGATGGATTCTACCTGAGGCCGTCCACTCCCACGAAGTTTTCCTTCGAAACCGCGGTCTTGTCTTTGGAGACCCTTCTACGGTTAGCGGGTGATGATACTACCATTTGCTTCGGCCATTTTGGCTGGGCGTCCAGAGGTAAGACAATGCTCAACCTTGCTCGCCAACAACTATATCGCTGGGAAGCAATAATCATAGCTACCTGTCGGCGTGTAAGAGTCCGGGAGGAAAGGGAATGGTTGTCGCTCCTGGGGAACGAGTTGCTTAGCCGGGATCCTTTGCTGCGGGGTTTTGAGCGGCTGGAGCCCGATATTAGACGAAGGGAGAGGTACTTTCTAGAAAATAACCTTAAAGGCTATCTAGAATACTTGATCCCCACTTCTCTTAGGACAGTCAGAATACCGGGGCAAGGGGTAAACCAGTAAGGACTAAACCGGCCTCAGACAACTGCGTCCCGAAAAACTTGGGTAAAGGGGGATGATGCGGGTTATGGATAAGGTGCTAGAATCGCTTATTAAAGTATTGCCTTTTTTTAAACAGGTGTACCCTTTTGACTGCATGATAGCTGTGTCCGATACGCAGAAGTTCGTTTACTATATTCCTGGCGCCAAAGTTAAGATCGAATCTCTGGTAGGTAAACCTGTTCGACCGGGCGACGGCTTATGGGAGGCAGTTAATGAGAAGGAGATTCAAGTAAGCGTCATACCCAGAGAGCAGTGGGGGTTTCCCTTCAAAAACATTAGTATCCCCATTATGAATGAGGAAGGGAATGTTGTGGGAGCGATGGGAGTTGGCTTTAGTCTGGAGAACCAGGAAATGCTCCAGGAAACTGCTCAGACCCTCGTAAGTTCCTCGCAATTCATTCTGGCCTCCAGTAAGGAGCTATCGGCGAGTGCCTCATACCTCTATAATCGGGTGGAAGAACTCCGTCGGCTAAGTAGCGTCATGATCAAGGGATTGGACAGGACAAACCAGATACTGGCCTTCGTGGAGGACGTCGCAAGCAATACGAACCTATTAGGACTCAACGCGGCGATAGAGGCAGCCAGGGCAGGGGAGTACGGGAGAGGATTCTCCGTTGTGGCTGATGAAATGAGAAAGCTTTCGGCTAGAAGTGCTGCTTCTGTACAGGAGATAAGGAAATATTTGGAAGAAATTAATAAGGAGATTGGTAGCCTCGGCACCCTGGTGGCTGATTTGCAAGCACTAAGCTCCAAACAAACCTCGGCGGTGCAAGAGATGGTAGGAGTAATAGATTCCTTTACCCAGCTAGCCGAGAAGCTTCAGGACCTGTCAAGTAGGATTTGACGGTTCTGACGAATACTGTTGAAAAGTGTGGGGGACGGTGGTTAGCTGCTCCTTCCTACCCGATGTTTGCCTAATCTCCCATTTCAGGTCGCAGGTTTCCCATGCCCAGCTTCCGACATTTGGCGTCCCAGTCCATATTCAGGCTGGGTTTCTTTTTTCTCGGTCACTCTTAAAAAGAAATAGTTCCTGCTGGTGGGCGAGAAAAGTGTGCGTCTTGGGCTAGCCTATGATATATTTAAGATAAAGAAAAACGAAGGTTGGAAAAGGTCGGTGTTCACTTTGACTGAGATACACGGTAGAATTCTTTCCTTTCCTTCGTCACTCCCGGGCCTCCCGCCGGAGCTTACTAGGTTTGAGCTCGTGGCCCTGGCAGCGGATGCCCCCTTTTATTTGCTGCGGTCCCTCCAGGACGACAAGGTGGGGTTTATCTTGGTAAACCCCTTTTTCTTTTTCCCCCATTACGAATTCGACCTGCCCCGGGACGAGACGGACGCCCTGGGAGTGTCGTCGGCAGAAGAGGTCGCCGTCTTTTGCATTGTAAATGCGTCCCGGGGTCCGAAGGCGGCCACGGTGAACCTGCTGGCCCCCGTGGTGGTCAACGTGGCCACCGGAGTGGCCCGCCAGGTGGTGCTGGCCGACTCCCGCTACGGCCTGCGGCATCCCCTCCCCTTAGGGCTGGAAACTTCATGCCCGGAAGGTGAGAGCCCGGCTGACAAGGGGGAGGGCTGCTAGTGCTGGTACTCACCCGGAAGAAGGGACAGGGGCTGGTCATAGGGCACGGCATACGGGTAGTGGTGGTGGAAGTCAGCGGTGAATACGTGCGCCTAGGGGTGGAAGCTCCGCTCCAGGTTCCCGTATTCCGGGAGGAAATCTACCGCGCCCTCG
The DNA here is from genome assembly GCF_013167955.1 of Thermanaeromonas sp. C210. Lineage (NCBI taxonomy): Bacteria > Bacillati > Bacillota > Clostridia > Neomoorellales > Neomoorellaceae > Thermanaeromonas > Thermanaeromonas sp. C210. The sequence continues at coordinate 423,147 of NZ_BLWF01000004.1, read as the reverse complement.
AGGAGGAAAACCGCGCGGCCCTGGCCTCCGGAGCGAGCCTGGAGGGCCTAAAGTTCCTGGCGGCCGGATCGGCCCGGGGGCCAGGTCGCGGCGGAGATGGGAAGGCTTGAAAAAGCCGCCCCTGCCATGGGGAGGCCTACGGCAGGGGGGCGGGGGGCACTTTTGGCAACCAAAATCTGTCCCCAAGGAGGATTTCCGGTTGTTAAGTAGCGGCCCCCGGCAGCCGATATATGAGGACGAAGGGGTTTTTCTTAAAGTCTTTACTTATTGCCGATGGGGTGGCTGAAGATGGCTGGTACGGTTAACCGCGTGGGAGGCCTTGCTTCGGGCCTGGATATAGACCAGATCATATCGGACCTCATGAAGGCCCAGCGCCTGCGCCTGGATAGAATAAAGCAGGACAAGGAGATCTGGCAGTGGCGGCAGGAGGATTATCGTTCCCTAAATTCAAGCCTCCTGGCCCTGCGGAACGTAGTCTTCAACCTGCGCCTCCAGGCCACCTTTACGGCCAAGACGGCGGCGTCTTCCGATTCTAGTATCGTCACCGCCGCGGCCGCCGGCAGTGCGGTGCCTACCGTATACCAGGTTAAGGTGGAAAGCCTGGCCACGGCGGCCACCAACGTGAGTACCGAGAGTATTTCAAAGCCGGAGGGCGATAAGATTGATCCCTCGGCCAGCCTCCTATCCCAATTAGATAAATTGAAGGGCGGAAACGCCCTGGGGCTCAATGAGAACAATACGAGTTTTTCCTTTACCATCAACGGTCAGGAATTTACCGTCGATGCCGCAACGGACAGCCTGAACACTATTATCGCCAAAGTCAACGCCACCAAGGAAGCCGGAGTGACCATGTTCTACGATCCCGTGGCCGACAAGGTGGCTATTGCCACCACTTACACCGGCGACCGGAATCCGGCTGGCGACCCGGATGGCGATGCTGAAATACAGCTCGACGGCGCTTTTTTGACGGAGGTCTTATTCCTCAATGAAGCCAATGAGCAAGGCGGGACCGACGCCAAGTTTAGCATAAACGGATTGGAACTTACCAGCCATACCAATTCCTACACGGTAAACGGGGTTACCTTCAACTTCACCGGTATCACCGCGGGGGGCCTCAACGGAACGGCTACTACGGTCACCGTGGACTACGATGTGGATGCCGCGGTGAAGGCCATCAAGGACTTCGTGGACAAATACAACGAGGTCATCGCCCTAATCAACGCCAAGCTCAACGAGGCTCGTTATCCCGACTACCGGCCCCTTACGGAAACCGAAATAGAGGAAGGCAAGCTGACGGAAAAGCAGATCGATCAGTGGCAGGCCAAGGCCAGGAGCGGGATCTTGAAAAACGACCCCCTCCTCAGGAGTGTGCTGGATTCCATGCGGAGGGTCCTGGGCGGGGTGGTGGAAGGTTTAAACGAAGAAGTTACGGTAACGGTAGGTGGCCAGAAGCAGGACGTGGCGGCCGACAGGTTGAGCGTCATAGGCATAACTACCGGACCCTACACGGAAAACGGCAAGCTTTACCTGGATGAAGGCCGCCTGCGGGAGGCCCTGGAGTCCAATCCCGAGGCGGTGATGGCCCTCTTTACCAGGACCCGGGATGAGAACGGCAACGAGCTGCCGGCTGCCCGGCAGGGTATCGCCCAGCAACTGTATGAAGCCATAAATAAGGGCATCGAGCGCATAACCTCCCAGGCCGGCACGGCGGGGGCCCTGGTGGATAACAGCTACATCGGCCGGCTCCTCCGGGAATACGACCGTCGCCTGGAAGATTACGAAGAAAGGCTGGCCCGCCTGGAAGACCGTTACTGGAGGCAGTTTACCGCCCTGGAGACGGCCATAAACCGCATGAATATGCAGAGCATGTGGCTGGCCCAGAACTTTATGTCCGGAGGGCAGTAGGCCGCAACGGGCCTGCACGTTGGCGTATCCCCACTTTTTTGCAGGAGAGGCCTGCCTTGGCTTGAAAGCGAGCGACTAAACCCGAGCGGTTGCCAAACTTCACGAAGACGAAAAGCGGAGGCGGACCCGAGGCCATGGACGGCCGAGGCTGGCAACTGATACAGGATGTCGAATTTGCCGGGAAGTCCGCCGGAGCTTGAGACTGAGTGGTAGTTTGGCCCGCGAGGGTTTTCGGAGCGAGCGAAAGCCAAGCAGACCTATGCTCGAAAGTGGGGAAACGTCAGGCCTGCACCCGGGTGAAGAGTTTAATCATATACACCGGCAGGAGAGAAAGCCCGTGAAGAGCGAGCTGCGCAGGCTGGGGGAACAAAGAAAAATCTTATGGCAGCGGTACTATGCCCTCGTGGCCGAACAACACCGCCTGTTGACCCTCGGCAGCCTTGAGGAGCTGGGAGCCGTCCTGGACCGCAAAGACGAAGTTATAGGAGAACTGGAAGAGCTGGAGAAAAGGTGGGAATATTTGCGCGAGGGCCAGGCACCCGGTGACGGGGATTATTCCGGGGAACTGGAAGCCCTGGAGGGGGAAATTAGGGCCCTGGTGGAGCAGGTGGGGGAGACGGAGAGGGCTTCTTTAGAGGTGGCCGGGCGCCTCAGGGATCAAATCATGGACAAACTGGCGGAGGTGCAGCAGGCAAGGCAATTATTTACCGCTTACGGTGCTCCAGACTGCCCCGTGCAGGGGGCGTTCCTGGATAAGGCCCGTTGAGGCTCGAGGGCAATAAAAGTGCAATAAACAAGAAGCGGTGCAGGGGGGAGGTGTTGCCGTGCGCATCGAGGGTGTGGACCCGGTAATCATCGGCCAGGTTCAGGGACAAACCTCAAACCGGCAAGTACAGACGGCCAAGGGGATAAGGGTAAGCACCGAACGCAAAGAACACGAAGAGCGGGGGAACCTGGGAAGTTACCCTTATGAAAGGGTAGCCCAGGCGGTGGACCAGGTCAACAAGACGGTTGACGCCTTTAATATCAAGTTGCGCTTTGAACTCAACGAAGAGGACGGCGAATTGTACGTCTATATCATCGACGGGGAAGGGAAAGTCATCCGGAGGATACCTCCCCAGAACATACTGGAGGCGGCCTCCCGCATGCAGCAAGTGGTGGGGCTCATTATAGACGCCCTCATATAAAAGAGCCCGCCGGCGTGCCGGAGACGGGCGACAGAGGTTGGCCGGTCTGGGGAGGGGAAGGGCCGGCGCTGGGCGGCCGGACGGTCATGGCGCAGGCCTCTCATCAGGTATTCGGTGGGGAGTGAAGGAGATGGCCCTCAACAACCCTTATCAGGCCTATCGAACAAACCAGGTGTTTACCCTCTCCCGGGAAAAGCTGGTCCTTATGATGTACGATGGAGGGCTCAGGTTTTGCCGCCAGGGCCTGACAGCCTTAAAAGACAGGGATTACGGAAGAGCAAACGAGAACTTAATCCGTGCCCAGGAGATACTGGCGGAGCTCATGGCCGGTTTGAACTTTGAAGCCGGGGAGGTGGCCCGCCAGCTCTACCGGCTTTACGAGTTCATGCACTGGTACCTGGTCCAGGCCAACATAAACAAAAAGGCCGATATGGTAGAAGAGGTTATCGAACTGCTCCAGGGGTTGCGGGATGCCTGGGAAGAGGCAGTTAAGAAAGGCCAGAGTCGCAGTTCCGATACCCAGGCCGGCAACCTGAACCTGCAGGGCTAGCCGGCCAGGGAAGCGGGGTGCCGAGGGAGCTGCTCTAAGAGGGGGTTAGGACACCCCTTGACGGGAAGCAATACGGCCGGGGATTAAAGGAAGTTAGGGCTGCGCGTGGGATGGGAGGCGTCAGTAGTGGCCAGTCACATTGCCATCACCAAGCTGTCCAGCCGCGGGCAGATAGTGATACCCAAGGAGATCAGGGAACTACTGGCCTGGGAGGCGGGGGACCATGTGGCCGTTGAAGTTCAGGGGGACAAGGTGGTACTGCGCAGGCTCGTCCTGGACAGCTTTCTGGGGGAAGGCGCGGTGGAGAATAAAAGGGTTGGCAAAATAAAGGTGGAAGGCCGTAATCTCTCCTGAAGGCGCTTGACGGATGCGGCCTGTAAATGTTAAAACTTTGGTGTACTGAAAAAACGGGGAGGCACTACGCGGGCTTCCCTTTTTTGATGTTTGGGAGAGAGGGGGAAGATTATGGATCTGAAGGAAGAGATTGCTCGCGAAGTTGAAGAAGAGACGGGGATACCGGTGTCCGAGAGGGATATCGAGGGGATTATTTCCAGCCTTCTGGTGACGTCCCACTTTTGGGAGGTAGTGCAGAGGTCGCGCCTGCCCTTTAACGTGGTGGCCGCGTCCGTTGATCTGTTCCACCGGCGGGGCTGGGTAAAAATGGAGGGTGATGGCTCCCTTACCTTTACTGCCGCAGGAAAGGATATGGCGGTCAGGGAGGGAATAGAACCGGAGAAAGATTTTGTCTGCCCTGGCTGCCTGGGCCGGGGGGTGTCGTGGCAGGACCTGGAGGGATTATACCGGCGCTTCGTAGAAATTGCGGGGCGGCGTCCGGAGCCCATCAAAGAATACGATCAGGGCTTTGTGACGGCGGAAACCACGGTGAGCAGAATAGCCCTTATGGCGGACCGGGGGGACCTGGCGGGGAAACGGCTGCTGGTGTTGGGCGATGACGATCTCGTAAGCTTGGCCGCCGGGCTCTCGGGGATGCCCGAGGAAGTGGTCGTCCTGGAAATCGACGACCGGCTTATCGACTTCATTAACGAGGTGGCGGAGGAAAACCGGCTCCCGGTAAAGGCCCGGAGGTACGACTTTCGCCAAAAGCTGCCCGAGGAGTACGTAGGCTCCTTCCATACCTTTACTACCGATCCCCCGGAAACCCTGGAGGCACTCGAGGTCTGTTTAGGTCGGGGGCTTCTCAGCTTGAGGGGAGAAGGGTGTGCCGGCTATTTCGGCCTTACCCATGCGGAGTCTTCCCTCAGGAAATGGAATGAACTCCAGCAGCTTCTGGTGGGCAAATTTAAAGTCACCATCACCGACATTATCGAGGATTTCAACCACTACGTGAACTGGGATTACCTTCTTCCCAGCCTTAAGAAGACCTTTCCCTTCCTAAAGTTCCCCCCGCGCATCAATTGGTATCGTTCGGCCATGTACCGCATCCAGACCCTGGGACAAGTAGAGGGCCTAAGAAACGAGGCTGCTGAGTGCGAGCTGTACGTGGATAAAGAGGCCCTCATATACGGTTGAGGCCAAAATTTTTTACCTAAAATTTGGCGAACGGTGCAGGATTTTGCCAATAGATGTTGAATCTATCCAGTCAAACAGTAAGAGTTTTTTACTCCAGGAAGTTTATGTCAAGGGCAAGCTCTCCGAAAGGGGAAGCGCGCAAAGCCATGGGTCTACGGCCCCGGCTCCTTAAAGAAGCAAGGGGCTAAGATCGCCAGGCTGCCGTTCCTGGAGTGGGAGAAAAGGCCTGCCCTTGGGAGGAGCAGGCCTTTTTACTAAGGCGCCCTTCTTGGGGACCGTAGTCCCAGAGAAAATTAGGACGGTGGTCGGATACACATTTTACCAATTTCTTATTAAACTAAATTAGGCGGAGAAAGACGAAAAAAAAAGAAAAAGAGGGGATTTTAGGTGTTCATGACGCCTACCCTGCAGGTACTGGGCAAAGCCCTGGACGCTGCCGCCCTGCGGCAGCGAACTATTGCCCACAACATCGCCAATGTCAACACGCCGGGGTTCAAGCGTTATTACGTGACCTTTGAGGACGAACTACGGCGTGCTTTAAACGGCGGAGGTGGGTTGCCCCTCTACCGCACCCATCCCCGGCACCTTCCGCAGGACGCTCTTTCCCTGGAGCCGCGGGTCGAACAGGAGCGGACCACTTCCATGAGGGAAGACGGCAACAATGTGGACGTGGATCGGGAAATGGTGGAGCTGGTCATGAACACCCTCAACTACAACCTCCTGGTACACCAGCTAAACGGCCGCCTGGGGATGCTGCGGCATGTTATTAGCGAAGGGAGGCGATAGGGGTGGAACTTCTTCCCGCCCTGGCCATTAGCTCTTCGGGACTGACGGCAGAGCGTTTGCGCATTGATTTGATAGCCGGTAACCTGGCCAACATCAACACCACCCGCACGGCCGGGGGGGGTCCCTACCGCCGGCGGGTTGCCGTTTTTGCCGAGCGCCTGCAGGCGGCTATGGCCCCGCAAAGGACCCAATGGCCGGGTGGCGGCGTAAGGGTGGCGGCCATTGTGGAAGACAGCACGCCCCCAAGGCTGGTATACGACCCTTCCCATCCGGATGCGGACGCCCGGGGCTATGTGGCCTTCCCCAACATCAACGTGGTAAACGAGATGGTAGATCTGATTACCGCTGCGCGGGCCTATGAAGCTAATGCCACGGTTCTCAACGCCGCCAAAAGTATTTCCCTGAAGGCCTTGGAGATCGGCCGCGTATAATTGGGATAGAAGGCTTTACCGAGGAGAGGGGATGCACCCGTGTTATCCAGTCAAGTCTCCATGCTCATGCCCATGGCGGGAAAGCTCGTTCCCGGCGAGGAAGGCCCTGCCAGGTCCGGCGCAGCGCAGTTGGCGGCGTCCTTCGGCGAGATACTGGCCGCCAAATTAAGGGAGCTGGAAGAAAGCCAGAAACAGGCCGATAGGCTTACCTTCCAGTACTTGGCCGGGCAGGTGCAGGACCTCCACCAGGTGACCCTCGCCCTGGAAGAAGCTAGTTTATCCCTCCAGCTGGCGGTGCAGGTGCGCAATAAAGTGCTGGAAGCTTACCAGGAAATCTTCCGGATGCAGTTGTAAGGAGTTGGGGGATGAAGTTCCAGGACCTACCGCAAAAAGTGACCGGTTATTGGAGCAACCTTACACCCTCCAGGCGGTCGGCCCTGCTGGTGGTGGTCGTAGCAAGCCTGGTGGCCGGCACTTTATTTATCACGTGGTTAATAAGGCCTAAGTATGCACCCTTGTTTACCGGCCTCGACCAGCAAGATGCGGCCGCGGTGGTGGCCAAGCTGAAGGAGATGAACATCCCCTTTCAACTGGCCGATGAGGGGACCACCATCCTGGTGCCCCAGGACAGAGTCTACGAGACGCGCCTGGACCTGGCCAGCGCCGGTGTACTGGGCGGGCAGACCCTGGGCTTCGAGCTCTTCGACCAGAATAAACTGGGTATGACCGATTTTGAACGGCACATTAACTACCAGCGGGCCCTGCAGGGGGAGCTGCAGCGCACCATTACTTCCCTGGAAGAAGTGGAGGACGCCCGGGTTCACCTGGTGCTGCCCCAGCCGAGCGTATTCCTGGAGGAGCAGGCCCCGCCCTCGGCCTCCATCGTCTTGAAGCTAAAACCCCTGGCCCGTCTCCGGCCCGAGCAGGTCCAGGGCATAATGCAGCTGGTGGCGGCCAGCGTAGAAGGTCTTAAACCGGAAAATGTGCATATCATTGATACCCAGGGCAATGTTTTGAGCGCGGGTTTGGCCGAGGGTGAAAGCGGCCCCATCACCGCCCAGCAGCAAAAGCAACAGGAGCTCAAGCAGGCCCTGGAAAAGGACCTCGAGCAGCGGATTCAAAACATGCTCACCAGGATTTTGGGTCCCGGGCAGGCCGTAGTGATGGTGAATGCGGAGCTTGATTTTAACCAGCAGGAAGTCTTCCGTAAGGAGTGGGGTGACGAGGGAGCCCTCCGCAGTGAGCAAGTTATAACCGAGCAGGGCACCGGCGGTGCGGCCGGCGGGCCGGCGGGCGATCCCAACAGGGAGCCGCCGGGTTACGCGGTGGTAATGCCGGAAAACAGCACTTACGAGAAATCCGACATCACGCGTAACTACGAGCTGGACGAAACCCAGACGCGCATCGTATACGCTCCGGGCCAGATAAGGAGGCTTTCCACCTCCGTAGCCGTCAACGGGCCGGTGGACCCTGCCAGGGAAGAGCAGATCCGCCAGATCGTGGAGGCGGCGGTGGGCTACCAGCCTGAACGGGGCGACCAGATAGCGGTCTTGAGCCTGGCCTTCGACAACACCTGGCAGGAGAGGGCTGCGGCTGAAATGGCGGCTGCCGAGGAGGCGGAGCGCCGCCGGCACCAGATCCTCTTATATGCCGGCCTGGCGGCAGCCGGGTTGACCCTACTGATTTTCCTCATAGTACTCCTCATCGTATGGCGGCGACGCCGGGCGGCACCCGTCGCGGAGCCCCTGGCGGGGGTGGAGTTGCCCCTCCCGGGTGCCCGGGTGACGGAAGAACAGGTCGCCGTCAGTGAAGAAGAGCGACGGGAGGAGATAGAACGCCGGGCCCGCCAGGAGAAGCTGCGGGAGCTGGTACGGCAGCATCCGGAAGATGTGGCCCAGCTCCTTAGAGCATGGTTGAGGGAGGAGTAAACTGTAAAAGTGGCGCGGCAGAGGCAACTAACCGGCCTGGAGAAGGCCGCCATTTTTCTCATAACTCTGGGTCCCGAATTGTCCTCCCTGGTCATAAAACAGTTGCCCCAGGAGGACATGGAACGGGTTACCTACCAGATCGCCAACACCACCACGGTAGACCCGGAGACCAAACAGCATGTCGTGGATGAATTCTGGGAGCTCCATGAGGCCAGGCAGTACATTATCCAGGGCGGCATAAAGTATGCCCGGGAGGTGCTGGAGAGGGCGGTAGGTCCCGCCCGGGCGGCCGAGATTATCAAGAAGCTGATGGCTACGTCCAAGATTCGGCCCTTTAACACCATTCGCAAGGCAGACCCCAAGCAGCTGGTGAATTTCCTCTATAACGAGCACCCCCAGACCATCGCCCTAATTTTGGCCTACCTGGAGCCGGAACAGGCGGCAGTGGTGCTAAGCTCCCTTCCGGAGGAATTCCAGGCCGATGTGGCCAAGCGGTTGGCCCTCATGGAGCGGGCCTCTCCGGAAACGGTGCGGGAACTGGAGCAGATTCTAGAGCAGCGCCTCTCTTCCGTGGTGGGGCAGGACTTCGCCGTGGCGGGCGGGATAAAGGCCCTCGTGGACGTCCTTAACCGGGTGGACCGGGCCACCGAGCGCACCATACTGGAATCCTTGGAGCAGGAAGATCCCGAATTGGCCGACGAGATACGCAAGCGCATGTTCGTCTTTGAGGACATCATTGTCCTGGACGACAATTCCATCCGGCGGGTTCTCCGGGAAGTGGACATGAAGGACCTGGCCCTGGCCCTGAAGACGGCCAGCGAAGAAGTGGCCAACCGCATCTACCGCAACCTTTCCAAGCGGGCGGCGGAAATGCTCAAAGAGGACATCGAGTATATGGGTCCTACCCGGCTGCGGGACGTAGAGGCTGCCCAGCAGCGGATAGTTCAGATCATTCGCCGCCTGGACGAAACCGGGGAGATTATTATCGCCAGGGGTGGACAGGATGCTGTGGTGGTCTAGGGTTATCAAGGAGGTCGCCGCGCCGGGAGGAGAATACGAGGTTCCGGTGCGGGAGATGTCCAGGTGGTGGCGGGAGGACGGGGAAGGGTCCGGCTGCGGGGAAGACCCCCGGATCGGGGAGAGGGCAGCTGCCCTCCTGGAAGATGCTCGCCGCGAGGCCGACCTTATTTTGCAGGCGGCACGGGAGGAGGCCGAGGAGCTCAAGGCCAGGGCCCGGGAAGAAGGGTACCGGGCCGGTTGGGAGGAAGGGCGAAAGGCCGGCTTCCGAGCTGGTGCGGCCGAGGCGGAGGCCCTGCGGGAGGAAGCCGAGGGTTTACGCCGGCAGGCGGGCAAGGTTCTGGAGGAAGCCCGGGCGGCCTACCGGGATACCCTGCGGGCGGCAGAAGAGGACATCCTGGGCCTGGCCCTGGAGGTCGCGGCCAAGATAATCAGACGGCAGGTGGAGCTGGCGCCGGAAGTGGTCCTGGACATCACCCGCAGCGCCCTGCAACGGGTGGCGGAAGGTCAAATTTACACCATATATGCCGCACCCGCCGACGCCGATTTCCTGCGGCAACGCCGGGAGGAATTGCTGCAGGATATGAGCGCCGGCGCCCGGCTGCAGATCGTGGCGGATGAAGCCCTGCAGCCCGGGGGTTTCAGGGTGGAGACGGAAAACGGATTTATAGACGCTACGGTGGAGAGCCAGCTGGAAGAAGTGCGCCGGCTCCTGCGGGCGGGTGGGAAGGGTAAGGAATGGGCGGACAGGCTCTAGTCCTTGAGGCCTTGCGCCGGGCCGACCTATGGAAGCAGGGGGGTAAGATCACCAGGGTTACCGGCCTTACCCTGGAGGCGCGGGGCCTAAAGGCGGCCATCGGAGAAGTATGTTACATATACAATAACGGCCGCTCTCCTGTGGTGGCCGAAGTGGTAGGCTTCCGGGAGAATGTGACCTTGCTCATGCCCCTGGGAGATCTGGAGGGCATAGGACCCGGCTGCCGGGTAATGGCCACGGGACAGGGGTTGAAGGTGACGGTGGGCAGGGGGCTCCTGGGCCGGGTGCTGGACGGCCTGGGCAGGCCCCTGGACGGCGGGCGGCCTGTCGTGGGGACCGGGTATCCCATCAACAATTCACCGCCCCAGCCCCTGGAGAGGCAGCCCATTCAGGAGGTCCTTACGACGGGTGTCAAGGCCATCGATGCCCTCCTCACTTGCGGGCTGGGCCAGAGGGTAGGAATTTTTGCCGGCAGTGGCGTGGGTAAGAGCACCCTGCTGGGTATGATCGCCCGCCACAGCACGGCGGACATCAACGTCATCGCCCTCATCGGCGAGCGGGGACGGGAAGTGCGGGATTTCCTGGAGGACAACCTGGGAGAGGAGGGCCTCAAGCGGTCGGTGGTGGTGGTGGCCACCTCGGACCAGCCTGCTCTGGTGCGGATCAAAGGGGCCTTCGTGGCCACGGCCATTGCCGAGTATTTTCGCGACCAGGGCCTTAAAGTGCTGTTGATGATGGATTCCCTCACCCGGCTGTGCATGGCCCAGCGAGAGGTGGGTCTGGCCATAGGAGAGCCGCCCACCACCCGGGGTTACACGCCCTCGGTTTTTGCCCTGCTGCCGCGGCTGGTGGAGAGGGCGGGCAACAGCTCCCGGGGTTCCATCACCGGCCTTTATACCGTTCTGGTGGAGGGAGATGATTTCAACGAACCGGTGGCCGATGCGGTGAGGGGGCTTCTGGACGGCCATATCGTCCTGTCGCGCCAGCTGGCGGCCCGCAATCATTATCCGGCCATTGACGTCTTGGCGAGCTTAAGCCGCCTTATGCCGGAGATCACCCCCGCCCGCCAGCGGGAACTGGCCGGGAGGCTGAGGGATCTGCAGGCCGCTTATGCCGAGGCCGCCGATCTCATTGAGATCGGCGCCTACCAGGCGGGCTCCAACCCCCGGGTGGACGCGGCCCTGAAATATTACGACGCTATTCAGGCTTTCCTGCGCCAGGACAAGGAAGAGTATTTTTCCTACGAACAAACCATGGAATTTCTGGCCTCGGCCCTAAAGGATTAAGTCCGGTGAAGGAGGTAAGCCAGGTTGCGGCCCTTCCGCTTTTCCCTGGAAAAAGTACATAACTACCGCCAGGCGGTTGAAGAACACCGCAAGAGGGAATTGGCCGGCGCCCGGCTGCGACAGGAGGAAGAGGAGAGACGACTGCGGGTGTACGTGGAGGAAAGGGAGGCCTTCCAAGACAGGTGGGCCGGGGGACCGGAAGAGGCCAGCCTGGGCGAATTCTGGCAGAGGGACCTTTACCTGCAGATATTGAATGCGAGGATCGACGGTCAGGCGGAGAGAGTGATCCGGGCGGCGGCTGCAGTAAAGGAGTGCCAGGACCTGGTAAGGGAGGCTATGCGGGAGCGCAAGGTCCTCGAACGGTTGAAGGCGCGGAAGCAGGCGGTTTACAACTACACGGCCGCCCGGGAGGAGCAAAAGCAACTGGATGATGTGGCGGTAGTAGCTTTCAACCGGCGAGGGGCGGAGAATTAATTTCCCGAAAGGAGGTGAACCGGTGAGCCCTTACCCCATCGGCAAGCTCCAGTTACAGGCTAAGGCGCAACCGGGAGTTACCAGGCAGGAGAAGGACCACGACACCCCTCCCTTTTCCGCCTGCCTGGCCGGCCTGGTCCTCCATATCCAGGGTACCCCGGTCCAGGAGGGCCCGCGGCTGGGGAGCCCGGAAAATCCTGCTGCACCGGCAGAAGGGGAGACGGGTGTCGGCCCGGGTCCCGTTGGGCAGGTTGCAGATTTAATTGCGGGTGTAGCCGGTGACCTTTGGTCCGCCGCCGGGGAGGGAACCAACCGGGCGCCCGGGGGGGCCACGGGTGCGGCGTTGACCGTCCGGCTGGTAGAGGCGCAGATGGACGAGTGGAGCGGGGGCCCTAAGCCGACGGTAACCCCGGAAGGGGCCGCGGTGCCGCCGACCCCTGAGCCACCGCCCGTTATAGCCGGAGGGAGGAACCAGGCCGAGCCGGTTCTGCCGGTAGGAGCCCAGGGCCGGGGAGGGGGGACGCCACCTTCGGGCCCCAGGACCCCGGGGCTAGCGGCGGCCGGGGATAAAGGGGCGGCGGTTCTTGCCCTGGCGGGTGGCCCTCATGGGCATGAGCAGGCTGAGGGAGGAGTGAGGACTTACCAGGTGCCGGAAGCGCATGAGGCCCCTGCCGCGGCGGGAGGCACAAGGAGTTCCGGCCCGTCTCCGGCCGCCGGTAGCGGTTCAGTACCGGTCAGGGCGGATGGTGTACGTCACTTGCAGGAGGACGGTGCACCTGTCAGGTATAGTGTAGTGTCGGAGAAGATCGGAGAAAAGCCGGGGATGGGAGAGGGAAGAGGGCCTGCGGTAAACCTAGAGGCTAACGAGGGATTCCATGTCGGGGGGAGTGTTTCGCCCAGGGTTACCGGTACCGCGGCAGGCAGTGCTGCCCCGGTGGGGGAAAAGTCTGCCGTCCCTTCAGGACCGGCGGGGGTGCCCACGGCCGAGCTGGCGGCCAGGATAATTTCCCTGACCCGGGGGAGCAGGACGGAGCGGCAAGAGCTGGAACTCCAGCTTAAGCCCCCCGGTCTGGGCAAAATGCGCCTGTATACCGTACTGGTGGACAACCGGCTGTCCGTGCACATGGTGGTAGAAACCCCGGAGGCCGGGCGGGTGCTCCAGTTGTCCTTGCCCGAGCTGCGGCAGGCCCTCCAGGGCCAGGGGCTGAGCCTGGACCAGGTCCAGGTGCAGGTAAATGGGGGGTACTCCGGAGACCGGGAAGGCCCGGCCGGAAGGGAAGGGTGGCCCGGCCCCGGTAGCCGGGAGTGGCGATGGTATGCAGGGGGCGAGCAGGAAGATATACCCCCCCCTCCCTGGGACGTCCCATATCGGCTGGATTACCTGGCTTAAGCAAGAGGAGGTGAACACGGCCGTGCAGGTAAGTAACGTAGGCAGCGCTGCGGGCTACGAAGCGGGTGTTACCTGGGAGAAAACCCTGAATAAGACCGATTTTCTGCGGCTCATAGCCGTCCAGCTCCAGTATCAGAACCCTCTGGAGCCCATGAAGGATACGGAGTTTATTACCCAGCTGGCCCAGTTTACCGTGCTGGAACAGCTGTATGAAATGGTAGAGCAGCAGCGTTACGCTTCCTTTATCCAGGCCCAGGGATTGATCGGCCGGGAGGTCACGGCGGTAGTCGCCGATGAAACGGTTACCGGGATAGTGGAAGCGGTACGGCTCCAGGGCAACGACATTATCCTGAAGGTTGGGGGGCGGGAGCTGTCCTGGACCCAACTGCGGGAGATCCGCCAACCCGTCGATCCCGAACCTTCGTAAGGAAGACAGACTGGCTTTAAAGGAGGTATGTTCAGCCATGATGCGCTCGCTTTTTTCGGCCGTTGCCGGCCTACGCACCCACCAGACGCGCATGGATGTGATCGGAGATAACATAGCCAACGTGAACACGGTGGGCTTTAAGAGAAGCGCCGTTACCTTTAAGGACGTGTTTTACCAGACCCTGAGGGGCGGTTCGGCCGGTACCGGGGACATAGGCGGCACCAACCCCCAGCAGGTCGGCCTGGGCGTTACCCTGGCCAGCATCGACGTGGTCCACACCCAGGGGGCGGCCCAGCCTACCGGCAACGGGACGGATCTGATGATCCAGGGAGACGGGTTTTTTGTAGTAGAAGATGGGAGCGGAAACGAATATTACACCCGTGCCGGCGCCTTTCACTTCGCTCCTGATGAAAATGATGCAAATAATGTGTATCTGGTCAATCCGGATGGCTTTTATGTGGTGGATGAAAATGGTTATCCCATATCAATTCCTACCAATGCCCTTAGTTACACCATAGATCGGACGGGAACCGTTAAGTATATCGATCCAACGAACGGTCAATTAACGGACGCGGGCACCATTAAATTGGCTAAGTTTGCCAACCCGGCCGGTCTGGAAAAAGTGGGGAGCAACCTTTATGTTACCAGTGCCGCCGCTGGAGACGTTCAGGAAGGTACCGCTGGTACTGGTGATTTCGCCAACACCATCATCATCCCCTCGGCCCTGGAAATGTCTAACGTGGAGCTGGCCCAGGAGTTTAGCGACATGATCGTCACCCAGCGCGGGTTCCAGGCCAATGCCCGGGTCATTACGGCCTCCGATGAAATGCTGCAGGAGCTGGTAAATCTCAAGCGTTAAAGTAGCGGGTAGCTGCGCCCGCCGGGCCGACGGGAAGCAGGTGAGGCAATGATAAAGGTTACCACGCTGGATAAGCGGGAGATCGCTTTAAATGCCGAGCTGATAGAGAGGGTAGAGAGTATACCGGAGACCGTTATAACCCTGACCAATGGGAAAAAGGTCCTGGTGACCCACACCCTGGATGAAGTAATTGCCAAGGTGATCGCCTACCGCCGGCTGATAGCCCGGCCCCTGGGCGAGCAAGATGAGGTGAAATAATTTGCGGCGCTTGGACGCGATGACGATAATAGGTATCTTGGCAGGAATAGGCCTGTTGGGCGCTGCGCTGGTGTTGGGGGGCAACCCTGGTCTTTTCTGGAACGTCCGTTCCCTTATGGTGACCGTAGGCGGTTCCCTGGCGGCTATTCTGATTAACTTCGGCTTTGAAGAAATGAAAAATGTTTTCCACACCGTGAAACAGGCTTTTACCACCGATTTAATGGACCCCCGGGAATTGATTCAGATTTTTTCCGACCTGGCCCGGAAGGCCCGGCGGGAGGGGCTGCTGGCCCTGGAGGACGATGCCCAGCGCCTGGATGACCCCTTTTTTGCCAAGGGTATTCAACTAGTAGTGGATGCCATGGAGCCGGAAATGATCCGGGAAATACTGGAAACAGATATGGCCTTTATGGCCCAACGCCACGAAATCGGCCAGCGAATCTTTAAAACTTGGGGGAACCTTGCACCGGCCTTTGGTATGATCGGCACTCTGATCGGCCTGGTTCAGATGCTGGCCAAGTTGGACCGGCCCGAAGCCCTGGGGCCCAGCATGGCCCTGGCCTTGATAACTACTTTTTACGGGGCCATTATGGGCTACATGCTCTTTATCCCCCTGGCGGGCAAGCTGGCCCTGCGCAGCGAACAGGAGATGCTCTTGAAACAGATGATGCTGGAGGGCATTATCGCTATCCAGTCGGGGGTTAATCCCCGCATTTTGGAGGAAAGGCTGTATTCCTTCCTTCCCCCTAAGCTTCGGCAGTCCAAGGAAAGGGAAGAAGGCCGGGCCGAAGTGGGGGAAGGTTATTTCGGCAGCAGGGTTTAGCGGAGGGTAGCGTTTACCTTAGGGAAAGGGCAAAATGGGGTAGGGAACATGCTGTTAAGGAGAAAGCGCGGCAGGGAGAGGCAGGGGGACGACGGCCCCAGCTGGATGGTCACCTACTCGGATCTGATGACCCAGCTGGTGGTGTTTTTTGTCCTGCTTTTTTCCTTTTCGGTCCTCAGCCAGCAGAAGTTCCAGCGGTTTATAGCCTCCTTCCAGGGAGTGGGGATACTCGACGGCGGGCCCGGTATTGTGGCCCCGGCCGAACCCGCTCCGGGCGCTGAGGTAGAGGTCGTCCAGTCGCCCCTGGAGTCCCAGGCCCTGGCCCAGGCCCGTGAGATGATGGAAACCCTCCAGTCCATACAGAATTTCCTGGCGGAACACGGCCTGGAAGACATGGTGGAAGTGCGCTATGAGGAAGGCGGCGTGGCCCTGGATATCAAAGAACGCATCCTGTTTGACTCCGGGAAGGCGGACCTTAAGCCGGAGGCGAGGCAGGTGCTGGACAAGCTGGCTACCTTGCTGGCAAGGCTGCCCAACAATATAAAGGTGGAAGGGCATACAGACAACAGGCCCATTAATACGCCGGAGTTTCCCTCCAACTGGGAACTGTCGGCCGCTCGCGCCATACGGGTGGTGCGCTATTTCATCGAAAGGCACGGGCTGGAGCCGCACCGGTTTACCGCGGTGGGTTACGGGGAGTACCGGCCCCTGGTTCCCAATGACAGCCCCGAGCACATGGCCCAGAACCGGCGCGTGATAATTCTTATCGGATCCCGGAACTCGGGTACGTTGACGGAGAGCGAGGTGTACAACAGTGGCCCCTAAAAGAGGCAAGGCCGAGGAAGAAGAAGCGGTCAAGGGGAAGGAACCCAAACCGTGGCTGGTAATCGTCCTGGTAGCTGCTCTGGTCATCATGAGCGGGGGGCTCGTCTATCTCTACCTTACAGGCGGGCATGCCGCGGCCGGGCTGGAGGCCAGGGGAAACGGACGGCCGGCCCAGATACATAAACTCACTTTGGAGGATATCGTGGTAAACCTGTCCGACCCGGGGCTGCGGCGCTACCTGCGGACGAAGATAACCCTGGAGTATTCCGACAGCCGGCTGGAAAGGGAGCTCAACGAGAAGATCCATCGGGTCCGTGACGCCGTCATCGGGGTCCTGCGGAGCAAAAAAACCGGGGAGCTGAGCCAGGAAGACGCTTTAAAAAGGGAGCTGCTGGCCGTCATCAACTCCCAGCTTGAGGGAGGCCAGGTGGAGGAACTCTATTTTGAAGAATTCATTATCCAGTGAGGGAACGAGCCCATGCCGTTGACGGATGAGCAAATCCAGCAGTTAATCCAAGCCCTGGAGGGGTCCAAACCCGAACCCGCCATCCGGAAGGCCTCTTTTGCTCAGCTGAAACCGGTGGAAAAGCCCCAAAAGGGGGCGAGCCTGGACAAACTCCTGGATATTCCCCTCAAGCTCTCCGTAGAGCTGGGGCGGACCAAAATGCGGGTGAGGGAGATACTGGAGCTGGAGGAAGGCTCATTGATAGTCCTCAACAGGACCGCAGGAGACCGGGTGGACATCCTGGTCAACGGTAGGCCCCTGGGGCAGGGGGAGGTAGTAGTCATCAATGACGCCTTCGGTGTCCGGCTGGGGAACCTGGCTGAAGTCCCGGAAGAGGAGACCTGAGGGCGGATGGAGCGCGATCTTGTCCTGGCCCTCCTTCGCCTCTTCCTGTTCCTGCCCCTGGTCCTGTTGCTGGCCTATGTGACCGTGCGCTACGGCCTGGGCAGGGCTGGCGCCCTCACCCCGGCGGCCGACGGCTTGAAGGTAGTGGCCCGGCTGCCGGTGGGGCCCAAGGCCGCCCTGCTGGTGGTGCGCTGCGGCAAGCGCTATTTTCTCATCGGGGTAGGGGAAGGCCCGCCGGCCCTGCTGGCAGAACTGCCGGACTACGCGGAAGGTGAGGCGGGGGAGCAGATGGAGGAAAAGGGGACGAGCTGGTGGGATACTTGGCAGGAAAGGTTCAGAAAGGGAAGCCGGGACTGAAGAAATCTTGGATTATCCTTTTAGGGGTGACCCTGGCCCTCGCCATAGGGCTGTATGCTGGAATACGGCCAGCATGGGCCCAACCGGTGCCGGGAGTGGAGCTGCGCCTCACGCCTACCGACGACCCCCAAGGGGTGGTGGATACCGTCCGGCTCCTCGTCCTGCTGACCATCCTGGCCCTGGTGCCGGCCATTCTCTTGCTCATGACGTCCTTTACCCGGATTGTCGTAGTGCTGGCCTTCGTTCGCAGTGCCCTGGCTACCCAGCAGGTGCCTCCCAATCAGGTCCTGATAGGTTTGGCCTTATTTCTGACCTTCTTCATTATGGCGCCGGTGTATAACGAGGTGAAGGTTCAGGCCCTGGACCCCTATTTGGCGGGGCAGATAAGCCAGGAGGAAGCCCTGGCCCGGGGGTCCCGGCCTTTGCGGGAGTTCATGTACCGGCAGACCCGGGAAAAGGATCTGGCCCTCTTTATCCGCATGGCCGGACTGTCGGAGCCGCGTACGCGGGACGATGTCCCCCTGTACGTCCTGATACCGGCCTTCGTCATCAGTGAGTTGAAAACGGCTTTTCAAATGGGATTTCTCATCTACATACCCTTTCTCATCATAGACCTGGTGATTGCCAGCATTTTAATGGCCATGGGTATGTTCATGGTGCCGCCGGTAATGATTTCGCTGCCCTTTAAATTAATGCTCTTTGTCCTGGTGGACGGGTGGTACCTGGTGGTGAAATCCCTGCTGGAAAGCTTTTAGCCCCGGCCACAAAGGGAGGTGACCCTTTCAGGGCCCATGTCGCAGGAACTGGTGTTAAACATTGCCCGGGATGCCCTCACCACGGCCCTGTTGGTGGCGGCGCCCGCCCTGGTGTTGAGCCTGGTGGTGGGGGTGGGGATTAGCATTTTGCAGGCTACTACCCAGATCCAGGAGCAGACCCTCACCTTTGTACCTAAGATTATAGCGGTGATGCTGGCCATCCTGCTCCTGGGGCGCTGGATGCTGGGCGTTCTTCTTCAGTTTTCCGGCCAGCTCCTCGGGAATCTGGGGTCCATGGTTCGCTGAAAGGAGGAAGCGTCCGCCGGTGGTTCTCCAGGATGTGTTGGCCCAGGTCGAGGCCTTTTTCCTGGTCCTGGTGCGCCTGACATCTTTTATGATGACGGCCCCCTTTTTCAGTATAAGGAACGTGCCGGTCCTCACTAAAGCCGGATGGGGAGCCCTATTGGCCGTATTTCTCTTTCCGGCCGTTTTACCGGCGGTTCAGGGGGACCAGGCCTGGGGGACCCCTCTGGTTTATTCCCTGGCCGTGGTCAACGAGGCCCTGGCCGGCCTAGCCCTGGGATACATAGCCAATTTGCTCTTTACGGCGGTGCGGGTGGCCGGCGAAATACTGGACCTCAACATGGGATTGGCCATGGCCAACTTGCTGGATCCCCAGAATGCGGCTCCCTCTACCCTTTTGGGCCAGTTTTTCGCCCTCCTGGGGCTCTTCCTTTTCCTGGCCCTGGACGGTCACCACGCCCTGCTCCTGGCCCTGAGGGAGAGCTTTCGCCTTCTACCCCTTGGGGGCGTGCCCTTCACGGAGGAGCTGGTAGAAAATGTGGTGGGGCTCTGGAGCAGCATGTTCCTGTGGGCCCTGCGTCTGGTACTGCCCGTCCTGGTGGTGCTGGTGGTGGCCGATATTTCTTTGAGCTTGGTGGCCCGCACCGTGCCCCAGCTCAACGTCTTCATCTTAAGTTTTCCCTTGAAGGTGGGCCTGGGACTCCTTACCCTCATTGTTTTTCTGCCCCTCCTGGCTACCGCCGTGGGAAATCTGGTAGCCCAGATGGAGCGCGATTTGGCCCTGATCTTAAAGGAATGGCCGCGGTAGGGGAAGCCTCAGTTATCCCCACTTTTTGGGGGAGAGGTCTGCCTTGGCTTGAAGCGAGGGAAGCCATAAGCGAGCGAAAGCCAAGCAGACGCAGGCTCCAAAGTGGGAATACGCCAGAGGGGAAGCCCATGGAGTTCTTCGATCTGCAGCTTTTCGCCGAAGAGAAGACCGAGGAAGCCACGCCTCACCGCCTCCAGGAGGTGCGGCGCAAGGGCCAGGCGGCCCGCAGCAACGACCTCTCGACGGCCCTGGTCCTCCTGGCAGTAATCCCCTTTCTATACTGGCAAAGGGAGGCCTTCCTGGAGGGCATGGCGCGGCTGGTGGGAGGTTTTATAGCCGGGCCGCGCCAGGATCTGGATGCCGGCTCCCTGGCGGCCATCCTTTACCCTGCTTTTCGGGAAATAGGAGGCATGCTGGCCCTGCTCTTCGGCGTGGCGGCGGCGGTGGGAGTGGCGGCCAATTTCGTCCAGGTGGGGTTTCTCTTTTCCGGTGAGAACATATCGCCCAAGCTGGAGAACCTGGATCCCATTAAAGGCCTGCAGCGACTTTTTTCCCGGCGAAGTTTGGTGGAGCTGGTGAAGGGCCTGGGCAAGGTGTTCATCACCGGTCTAGTAGTATGGCAGGTGGTAAAGGGCCGGTTTTACGACCTCCTCTTTACCATGGACATGAGCCTGGTCCAGGTGCTGGAGACGGTGAGCCGTCTCGTATTTCAGGTGGGGTTGGCCGCAGTTACTGTCTTCCTGGCCATTGCCGTCCTGGACTACGTCTTTCAAAAGAGGGAATTCCTGCGGAATCTGCGCATGACCAAGACGGAGCTAAAGGAAGAACTCAAACAGACGGAGGGCGACCCCCTGGTGCGCTCGCGGCTCCGGGAAAAGCAGCGCCAGTTGGCCCGGCACCGCATGATGCACGCGGTGCCCCGGGCCACGGTGGTCATCACCAACCCCACCCACTTGGCCGTGGCCTTGAGATACCGGGAAGAGGAAGGAGCTCCCCGGGTAGTGGCCAAGGGGGCGGGGAGCATAGCCCGGCGCATTGTGGAGGTTGCCCGGGAAAACAAGGTGCCGGTGGTCCAGAACCCGCCGGTGGCCCAGGCCCTCTACCGGCAGGTGGAACTCGACCAGGAAATTCCGGTGGAGCTTTACCAGGCGGTGGCCGAGATCCTGGCCCATATTTACCGGCTGCAGGGACACTTTTGATCCGGTTTATGCACTTAACGCCTGAGCCGGGAAGGCCGGGTGAGAGGTATTAGTGGAGGTTTTGCTTAGGAAGATGGCCTGAGCTATCCCCGGCTTTACAAGGGTGATTTAGCTCGTAAGCGAGCAACTTGAGCCGAGCGGAAGACCAAACTTAGCGAAATTGAGGCCGGAGGCGGGGCCGAGGCCATGGACGGCCGAGCCGGCTCCTGAGGCACGGAGGCCGAATGAGCCGGGAACCCCGCCGGAGGCCGAAAATTGAGTGCTAGTTTGGTCCGCGAGGCTCGCGGAGCGAGCGGGGAGCTAAATCACGCCTGGCTAAAAAGTGGGGACAGCTCAGGAGGGTGGGAGGTTGTTTTCTAGGAGGTGAGTGAGGGAGAATGGCCCTACCCCGTTCCCCCGGTATGCTGGCGGCCTTGCGAAGACTGACGCCCTACCACGACCTGATCATCGCCGGTCTGGTCCTGGCCATAGTCATGCTCATTGTGATTCCCATCAGGCCCCTGGTGTTGGACCTGCTGCTCATCACCAACCTCACGGTGAGCATGATAATACTCCTGACCACCATGTTTACCACCCATAACCTGCAGTTTTCCGTGTACCCTGCCTTGCTTCTGGTGGTCACCCTCTTTCGGCTGGCCCTGAACATATCTTCTACGCGGTTGATCTTGAGCCAGGCCAGCGCCGGCCGTGTTATCGAGGCCTTCGGCAGCTTTGTGGTGGGCAATAACTACATAGTGGGCTTTATAATTTTCCTCATTATCACCATCATCCAGTTCGTGGTGATCACCAACGGTGCCCAGCGGGTGGCGGAGGTGGCCGCGCGTTTCACCCTAGATGCCATGCCCGGCAAGCAGATGAGCATTGACGCCGACCTCAACGCCGGCCTGATCACCGAAGAAGAAGCCAAGGAAAAGAGAAGGCTCTTGCAGAGGGAAGCCGATTTTTACGGAGCCATGGACGGGGCCAGCAAATTCGTCCGGGGCGATGCCATCGCCGGCCTGGTAATAACGGCTATCAACATCCTCGGGGGCTTTGCCATCGGTGTCTGGCAGCTGGGAATGCCCCTGGACCAGGCCTTGCAGACCTACACCCGCCTCACCATCGGCGACGGGCTGGTAACCCAGATCCCGGCCCTCCTGGTATCCACGGGGACGGGTATCCTGGTTACCCGCTCGGGGGCTACGGCCGACTTCGGCCATGAGGTAGTACAGCAGGTGAGCGGCTTTCCCCGGGGTATAGGCCTGGTGGCGGGGGTGTTGTTCCTCCTGGGCCTGGTGCCGGGCCTGCCCCACCTGCCCTTTTTCGTTATGGCCGCCGGCGTGGGTTACGCGGCCTATGCCCTGGCCCGGGAACAGAAGGCTAAGGAGAGCGAGCGGCGGGAAGCGGCCGCCCGGGCCAAGGGAGAAAGGCGCCAGCCGGAGAACGTCCTCAACCTTTTTGAAGTGGATCCCCTGGAGATAGAAATCGGTTACGGGCTGGTACCCTTGGCGGATGAAAGCCAGGGGGGCGATCTGCTGGACCGGCTGGCCGCGGTGCGCCGCCAGTGCGCCCTGGAGCTGGGCATTTACGTCAAGCCCATTCGCATACGGGACAATCTGCAACTCCCTCCCAACGGCTATGTCTTTAAAATCCGCGGGGTAGAGGCCGCCCGGGCAGAGCTCGTGCCGGGATATTACCTGGCCATGAACCCGGCGGGCGAAGGGGAAATCGGGGGGATACCGACCCGGGAGCCCACCTTCGGCCTGCCGGCGTGGTGGATTACCGCGGAGGAGCGGCAGGAAGCCGAACTGAAGGGCTTCACCGTGGTAGACTGCCCCACCGTTTTGGTCACCCACTTGACGGAGTTTATCAAGGCCCACGCCCATGAACTCCTGGGACGGCAGGAGACCCGGGAGCTCCTGGACAAGGTAAAGGAAACCAACCCTGCCGTGGTAGAGGAGTTGGTACCCAACTTGTTGTCCCTGGGTGAGGTCCAGAAGGTGCTGCAGAACCTCCTCCAGGAGAGGGTACCCATTCGCGATTTGGTCACCATACTGGAATCCCTGGCCGATGCGGCCCGGGTAAATAGAGACCTGGATTTTTTGATCGAGGCGGCACGGCGGGGGCTGTACCGCACCCTGGGCAAATTGCATGCTCCCCGGGGAAAGCTGGTGGCCGTTACCCTCAGCCCGCGCCTGGAGCAGGAGATCGCGGATTCCGTTCAGCCCACCGCCCAGGGGCATTTTCCCGTCCTGCCCCCTGAAAGGGGCCGGGACCTGGTAGAGCGCCTGGGCCAGGCCGTGGCCAGGGTGGCCCTGCAGGGCCAGCAGCCGGTGATCCTCTGCTCGGGGCGGATCCGCCTGCCCCTGCGCAGGTTCCTCCAGCGCACCTTGTCCCATGTACCCGTGCTCTCCTATAACGAGCTGGATCCTGCCCTGGAAGTGGAAGTGGTGGAGGCGGTGAAGTCAAATGAGGATTAAGCGGTACCTGGTAAGGGATATGCAGGAGGCTTATCTGGCCATCCGGCGCGAGCTGGGACCCGACGCCGTGATCGTGTCTACGCGCCGGGTCCGCCGGCCCGGCCTCAAGGGTTTCTTCCAGCCGCCCCACCTGGAGGTGACGGCGGCGGCAGAAGCCGGCTCCGGCTCCAAGGCCACCCCGCGGGAGAAGGCCCTGGAGAGGGAACTGGCCGAGATACGGAAGACCCTGGAGAAGCTGGCCTCGCCCCCGGCAGGGGAGGACGGGTCCCTGGCGGCTTATCGCCGGCTCCTCCTGGAGCAGGATATGGGGGAGGAGCTGACGGAGGCCCTACTGGCCGGCCTCGACGGCCAAATCGACGAGGAGGTGCTGGGGCAGGCCATCCTGGCCCGCCTGGCCCAGTATATGGATCCCCCGGCCGGCGATAAGGGACGCCAGGAGCGCATCCGGGCCCTGGTGGGCCCCACGGGAGTGGGGAAGACCACCACCCTGGCCAAACTGGCGGCCCGCTACAGCCTTTACCACCGCCAGCGGGTGGGGCTCATTACCCTGGATACCTACCGGATAGGGGCCGTGGAGCAGCTCAAAACTTACGCCGAGATTATGCGCCTGCCCCTGGAAGTGGCCATGACCCCCAAGGAGCTCAAAGAGGCCGTGGCCAGGTTGGAACAGTGCGACGTGATCCTGGTGGATACGGCGGGTCGGCCCCCGGAAAACCAGGCCCAGCTGGCGGAAACCCAGGGGTTTCTTTCCTCCCTCGAGCCCTTAGATGTGTATCTGGTTTTGAGCGGGACCACCAGGAGCAGCGATCTCCTCCGGGCGGTGGAAAAGTACCGCGTGCTGCAGTTCAACCGCCTTATCTTTACCAAGTTAGACGAGACCTCCTGCCCCGGGGTGATAGCCCGGGTGGTCCGGGCCGCAGGAGTGCCGGTAGCCTATGTGACGGCCGGGCAGAACGTGCCGGATGACCTGGAGGAAGCCGATCCCTACAGCCTCGCCCAGCTTATCTGGAAAGCGGTGACCCGGAATGGATCAAGCAGCCCGTCTGCGTGAGCTGGTACGGGGGAGTTCTTCGGGCGGAGTAAGGAGCCTGGCCGTGGCCAGCGGCAAGGGAGGGGTGGGCAAGACCAACATTGTGGTCAATTTGAGCCTGGCCCTGGCCCGGCGGCAGAAGCGAGTTATGGTCCTGGACGCCGACCTGGGCCTGGCCAATGTGGATATCCTCCTGGGATTGGTGCCCCGCTGGGACCTGAGCCAGGTGGTGCGGGGCGAGAAAGAGCTAAAGGAAATAGTGGTCGAAGGCCCGGCAGGCGTGCGCCTTATTCCCGGAGGATCCGGGGTCAGCGAACTGGCGGATATGAGCAACCAGCAGCGGGAGGGTTTAATCCAGGGCTTGAGCCGGGTAACGGAGGGAACGGACTTCTTCTTGATTGACACCAGCGCCGGCATATCCCGCCACGTCCTGAGCTTTGCGGCGGCGGCCGGGGAGGCCATTATCGTGACCACGCCGGAGCCGACGGCCCTCACGGATGCCTATGGCCTCATCAAAGGACTTTCCCGGCTGGGAGTAAAGATCCACCTCCTGGTGAACCGGGCCCTGGCGGCGGGCGACGGCCGGGAGGCGGCTGCCAGGCTGCAGGCCACGGCCAGGCGCTTCTTGGCCGTGGAGATTTCCCTCCTCGGCATCGTACCCGAGGACCGGGCGGTGGGCCTGGCGGTGCGGGAGCAGAAACCGCTGGTGCTCCATTACCCGTCTTCCCCGGCGGCCCGGGCCTTGGAAGAGGTGGCCGCCCGCCTGGCCGGGGCGCCTTCTGCGCCGGTAGGCAGGGGCGGATTCTGGCAGCGTTTGAGCCTACTCTGGGGGAACAGGGGGAGAAGATAATGGCGCGCTATCCCTTCCTCCGCATTAACCGCAAGATCGTTATCACCCAACCGGACAGCGGCCGGAGCTTTACTACCGTAATCCAGGAGGTAGGGCCGGAAGAGTTCGCCGTTTTGGCTCCGGAGGTCGGCGAGGTGGCCCTGGCGGTGGGGGAGAGGGTGAAGGCCGTTATTACCGCCCCGGAGGCCAAATACGAGTTTGCAACCACCCTTAAAAGGCAGGCCTTCGACCCCGTCTATCTCTACTACTTCCGGTATCCCCAGGAAGTCAGGCGGATACAGCAGCGCAGTTTTGTGCGGGCCAAGGTGGCCCTGGAAGTGCAGTACGCACCCCTGGCGGAGGAGGGTCAGGGGGCGGAAGCCGGGGCACTGCCCCGTCCCGACCGCAAGGGCTATACCGTAGATTTGAGCGGCGGCGGGGCCCAGCTGGTCCTGAAGGAAAAACCGGAACCCGGCAGCCTGCTCCTGTTGAGCCTCCCCCTTCCCGACGGGAAGGCAGGTCCCTTAATCCTCAAGGGACGGGTAAGGCGGGTGGTCCCCAGGATGATCGACGGGCTGGAGCGGTATGAGGTGGGCGTATCCTTTGAAAACCTGGCGGAAAAGGATGAAGACCGTCTGGTAAAGTTTGTTTTCCGGCGGTTGCGCGAGGAAAGACGTCAAGAGAGGTAGACGCCGATGGCCGTGAAGGACAGCGAACTCTGGCAGGCCTTAATCAATAGAGGTGAAGAGGAGGCGCGCCGGGAACTGGCCTTGAAATACCTGCCCCTGGTTAAGTACATCGTGGGCCGCCTGGCCGTTAAGCCGCCCCCCTTTCTGGACCAGGAAGACCTCATCGGATACGGCATTGTAGGCTTGCTGGAGGCCATCGACCGCTACGACCCCTCCCGGGGGGTTAACTTCGAGAGTTTCGCCGCCCTGCGCATCCGCGGTGCGGTCCTGGACGCCCTGCGCCGGGCCCACTGGGCTCCCCGCACCCTGATAGAAAAGCTTAAGCAGGTGAGCTCCGTTTACCGGAGGCTGGAGCAGGAGCAAGGGGTGGAGCCGCGGGATGAGGAAGTGGCGGCCGCCGCCGGACTGGAGATAGGCGAGCTTCAGGACCTCCTGGAACGAGGCGCCCAAATGGCCCTGATCTCCCTGGAAGAATTTCTCCTCAACGAGGAAGGGGAAGAAACGGTCCGGAGGGGAGAAGTGACCGCCGACCCCCAGAGTCCCGAACCGGAACAGCGCGTGGAGCAGGAAGAGCTGCGCAGGGCCCTGAAGCAGGCCCTGGGCGGGTTAAAGGAAAGGGACCGCCTGATTTTGAGCCTGTATTATTACGAAGGGCTGACCTTGAAGGAAATAGGGGAGGTCCTGGGCATATCCGAATCAAGGGTGTGCCAGCTGCACGGCCGGGCTATCCTTAACCTGCGGCGGCTTCTGGCCGATTATCTCTAAAAGGGGGAATGGCTACGGCTTATCTCTTCTTGCTCTTGGGCCTGATCTTGATAATATTCTCCTGGCGCTCCTTGGGCCGGACGACAGGTACCCCGCGGGAGGCACGGGAAGCAGGCCTGCCCGGCTTGGAGGAAGGGCCTCCCTGGCCCGAACCGGAGGGGGAAGGATATGCGGTGGGTGAGCAGGAGGACGAGGAGACCTTCCCAGCTCAGGCGGAAGGCCCGGAGGCCGCCGGGCCCCCGGGCGGGTCGCGCCCCCATCCCACCTTTCGACGGTATCTCCGGGACGCCCTGGACGCCTCCGAGTCCTTGCCGGACGGCCGGGGTGCCGAGGCCTTGCCGCTAGAGGCCATCATCCAGGCCGTGGATTCAGGGGAAAGCCTGGAGAGTGTGGCCAGACGCTTCGGCCGGGGAAAGGGGGAGATAGAATTAGTCCTCAATTTAAGGCGCTTAAGGAGCGGATCCAGGTAGGTCCCCAATGGTCGCTGGTGGGCCTGGGCATGGGAGTGGGTTTCCTGCTGGCGGGGCTCCTCCTCTTAATGTTTCCTCCACCCGGCCCCAGCCAGGAGGAAATCATAGACCGGGCTCGCGGCTACGGTATGGTTTTCCGGGAAGAGGTCGTGCCCTTTCCCTTGGATACGGAAAGGGCCGGGCCGGCGCCGGAGCCCCAGCCCGCGTCCCTCCCGGAGCCGTCAGTGGACACGGGTGAGGTACTGGTCACCATTCCTCCGGGGTCAACCCTGGAAGAGATTGCGGCCCTCCTGGAGGAAAAAGGCATAGTGGATAAAGCCCTTTTTGAAGCAGAGGTGCGCCGGGCAGGCGTTACCGGCAGGCTGAGGGCGGGCTCCCACTACTTGCCCAAGGGTGATGTGGCAGGTGTACTCGAGCGTCTGACAAACTGATGGTGAAGGGAGGCAGAGCAATGTTGCGAGGCCTGCATTTGGCCGCCACAGGCATGGTGGCCCAGCAGATGCGCCAGGAAGTCATAAGCCATAACCTGGCCAATGCCTCTACGGCCGGCTTCAAGGCTGAAACCGTCCCCCAGCGTTCTTTTCCCGAGTTGCTCCTGGCCAGGATGGAAGCTGGGGTGCCGAATACGCCCGTCGGTCCTTTCAGCCCCGGGGTGCTGGTGGACGAACTGGTAACGGATTTTTCTCCCGGCCCTCTGGAGGAAACGGGCCGCCCCACCGACCTGGCCCTGGTGGATCGTCCGGGGAGCCCTCCGGCCTTTTTTGCGGTGCTGGTGGAGGGGGAGACCCGCTACACTCGCAACGGCAATTTTACCCTGGGTCCTGCGGGTGAGCTGCAGACCCACGACGGTTATCCGGTCTTGGGAGAGCAGGGGCCGGTGGTGGTGGGGCAGGAAGGGTGGTATGTTGATAGCCAGGGTGGAGTGTGGGTCGGCGGTACCCTGGTGGACCGCCTCCTGCTGGTAACCTTTGACGACCCCCATCAGCTGGAGCGGGAAGAAGGTCTTTTGTTTGTCGCCCCTCCGGGCCTGCTTCCCCAGGCGGCTGCAACCGAGGTGAAGCAGGGTTTTCTGGAAAAGGCCAACCTTAATGCGGTAAACGAAATAGTAAATATGCTGGCGGCTCTGCGGGCGTATGAAGTCGGCCAGAAGGTTATCCAGGTCCAGGATGAGCTCCTGGGCAAATGCGTTAACGAAATCGGATCCCTGCGCTAACATCCGCCATATGGGGGTGGCTTAAATGATCCGGGCCTTATGGAACAGCGCCAGCGGGATGGGGGCCCAGGCGGCTCAGGTGGACCTCCTCGCCCACGACCTGGCCAATGCCGGTACCGCGGGCTATAAAAAGAGTTCGGCGGCCTTTGCCGACCTGGTTTATAGGGCAGTAGAGGAGCGGGGCATGCCGGTCAGCCGCCCGGAAGAACCCGCCATTGGCTCCGGCGTTCGCCTGGCGGCAGCCGAGAAGGATTTCTCCCAGGGTCCTCTGGTGAACACGGGGAATCCCCTCCACGTGGCCGTACAGGGCCGAGGATTTCTGGCAGTGGAGGGGCCGGATGGGGGCCTTTACCTCACCCGGGATGGCGCCTTTCACGTGAACGGTTCGGGGGAGGTCGTCCACACCAGCTCCGGCTACCGGTTGCTTCCTTCCATATCCACAGGCGGAGAGGAGAGCCGGTTGCGAATCGACCGTTACGGACGGGTGCTGGCCGGCGGAGAGGAGGGGGAGGGAGAAACCCTGTTGGCGCAAATAGAATTATACCTTGTTCCCAACCCCCAGGGGTTAGAGGCCGTGGGTAATAATCTTTTCCGAGCTACCCCGGCCAGCGGGGAACCGGTTGCGGTGGAGCCGGGCCAGGGAGGGGCCGGATATTTGCTGCCGGGATACCTGGAGGTGGCTAACGTAGAAATGGCCGAAGCCCTGACCAAGATGCTCCTGGCCCAGAGGGTTTATAGCAGCAACTCCCTGGCCGCCCGGGTGGCCGATGAAATGTGGAGCCTGGCCAACAACTTGCGACGCTAAAGACGGGTTCCGGGCGAGACGGCTCGACCTTAAAGGGGACGAACTAAGACTCTGGGCGGCCGGGAGGTAGCCCCGCAGAGGGTCTCTATGCTGGGGTGACTGGGTCATCCCCACTTTTTGGGCTAGAGGTCTGCCTTGGCTTGAGAGCGAGCGACTAAACCCGCGCGGCTGCCAAACTTCACGAAGATGAAAGCGGAGGCGGACCCGAGGCCATGGACGGCCGAGGCCGGTAACTGAGACAGGATGTCGAATTTGCCGGGAAGTCCGCCGGAGCTTGAGGCTGAGTGAAAGTTTGGCCCGCGAGGGTTTCCGGAGCGAGCGAAAGCCAAGCAGACTAGGCTCGAAAGTGGGGATGCGCCCGGGGGTTAGGAATTGTAAAGCTGCCGCACCCGTGCTAAAATATGGATTATTAAACATAATACCCGGTCTAGGAGTACATAGAAGTGGAAGAACTGAAAGTCGGCATAGGGGAATGGAAGATCGCCCGGCAGCCGCAAAGGTTAATTACCCTGGGACTGGGCTCCTGTGTGGGAGTTGCCATCTTTGACGCCCGAAGTTTCCTGGGCGGGCTGGCTCATATTATGCTGCCGGACAGCCGCCAGTTCCAGGAAATTTCCAACCGGGCCAAGTTTGCAGACCTGGCCATACCCGACTTGCTGGAAGCGATGCTAAAACAGGGTGCCAGGCGAAGTAGCCTGGTGGCGAAGATAGCAGGGGGGGCCCAGATGTTCGCTTCCGCCGACCGGCGCCTGCTTAATCTCAATATCGGCCAGCGCAATGTGGCGGCAACCACCAGCGTCCTGCAGGAACTGGGGATCCCGGTGCTGGCCCAGGACACCGGGGGCAACTACGGCAGGACCATGATCCTGGACACCGGCAGCGGCAAGGTGTATATCCGCGCCATCGGGCGTCCCTTAAAGGAGATTTAGCCGGAGGAAGACATGGATTTTCAAGAGCTCAAGCAGATGGTGCACCGCCATTTCGGACTTTATCTGGAGGGCTACAAGGAACCCCAGCTCAAACGGCGGATTGAAAGCCTCATGAACGCCGTGGGGGCGGGCAGCTACGATGAGCTGTGGCGCCTGCTTAAGGCCGACGGGCGGATGTGGCAGAAGTTTGTTGATAAGATAACCATCAACGTCTCGGAATTTTTCCGTAACCCGGATATTTTTCAGCGCCTCGAGAAGGATATTTTGCCCGAGCTCCTGCGGAGGCGGAGAAGCCTTAAAATCTGGAGCGCAGCCTGTGCAGACGGTCCCGAACCCTATTCGGTGGCCATTATTCTCAATGAATTGACGCCCTCCACCTGGCACCATATCGAAGGGACGGATGTGGATACGGGCGCTCTGGAGGCAGCCCGTCGGGCCGTATATCCGGCCCGTGCCGTCCAGGCCGTGACGCCGGAACGCCTCCGGAGGTATTTCCGGAGAGAAGGGGAAGCCTTCCATTTGCGGGAAGAGATAAAAGGGATGGTGTCCTTCCGCCACCATGACCTGCTGAGGGACCCCTTTGGCCGGGATTACGACCTCATCCTTTGCCGCAATGTTACTATTTACTTTACTTCCGAGGTGCAGGACAGGCTTTACCGCCAGTTTTACCAGGCCCTGGCGCCGGGAGGCGTGCTGTTTATCGGGGCCACGGAAAGCATCTTCCAGTACCGGGAGATAGGGTTTAGCAAGCTTTCACCCTGGTTTTACCGCCGGCCGGAGGAGGGGTAAACTTGGAAGCCTGGGAGGATTTGAATGCCTTTCACCTGGACGTTCTTAAAGAAATAGGCAATATCGGCGCGGGCAATGCGGCCACCGCCCTGGCCAGCATGCTTAACCGGCGCATCGGCATGACTGTTCCGCGCGCCGGGGTCTTGCCCCTCGCGGAAATTACGCGCCTGGTGGGCCACGAAGAGGATCCGGTAGCCTGTGTGGAATTCAACCTTTCCGGAAGGGCGCCAGGCAAAATTTTCTTGCTCCTTACCCAGGAGAGCGCCTTCTACCTGGTAGACTTCTTACTGGGCAAGCCTCCGGGTACTACCGGAGCCTTAGACGACATGGGGATCTCCGTTTTGACCGAAGTAGGCAACATTTTAACGGGCTCCTTTCTTAACGCTTTTGCCGATTTTTGCCGCCTGGAATTTATTCCCTCGGTACCGGCCTTTGCCTTTGATATGCTGGGGGCCGTCCTGAGCTCGGCCTTTTTGGAAGGGGGATATTTTGCCGACCGGGCTCTGGTCATCGAGACTCAGTTCTACGACGCCGAGGTGACAATCAAGGGGCATTTCTTCCTTATTCCGGAAGGAGAGTCCCTCAACATAATACTCCAGGCCTTGGGTTTGACTACGGAGACGTAGCCGGTTTAGAAACTTAAGGGTACTTTGCGGCCAAGGAGGTTTTGGCATGGGGAAAAGAGTTTTAGTGGTGGACGACGCGGCTTTCATGCGCATGATGATTAAAGACATCCTTACCAAAAACGGGTACGAGGTGGCCGGGGAGGCGGAAAACGGCGCAAAGGCTGTGGAGCTTTACCAGGAACTCAAGCCCGATGTGGTGACCATGGACATCACCATGCCGGAAATGGACGGCATCGCCGCCGTCAAGGCCATCAGGAAGATGGATCCCGAGGCTAAGATTATAATGTGCAGCGCCATGGGCCAGCAGCTTATGGTGATGGAAGCTATTCAGGCGGGGGCCAAGGATTTTATTGTGAAGCCCTTCCAGCAGGAACGGGTGTTGCAAGCTTTAAAGAAGGTTTTAGGCTGAAAAAGGGGTAGAGGTTATGGCTGAGGTTTTGTCCCAGGCCGAAATCGACGCCCTCCTGGCGGCCCTAAGCCGGGGAGAAATCAAGGCGGAAGAGTTAAAGGAGGAAAAACCGGAGGTTAAGGCCAAGAAATACGATTTCCGTCGGCCCAATAAGCTATCTAAAGAACACTTGCGCACCCTTTACATGATTCACGAGAACTACGGCCGCTTGGTGGGTAACTTCCTGTCGGCCTATTTGCGCGCCAATATCCAGGTTAAGATAGCCTCGGTGGAGCAAATGACCTACGAGGACTTCATCGTGTCCCTCCCCACGCCCACCCTGCTATCTCTTTTTACCCTGGAGCCCTTAAAAGGGACAGCCCTTTTGGAAACGAATCTGGCCTTTGTGTTTCCCATCATTGACCTGCTTTTCGGCGGGCGGGGAGAAACCCCGGTGCGGAGCCGAGAGCTCACCGAGATCGAGCTCCATGTGCTGCGGAGGTTGAACAGCAGGATCCTGGAGCACCTCAGCTATGTTTGGGCCGATGCCTATCCGGTCACGCCTAAACTGGAGTCCGTGGAAACCAACCCGCAGTTTGTTCAGATCGTTTCTCCCAACGAGATCGTGGCAGTAGTAACCTTGGCCACCACGGTGGGCCAGAACGACGGTCTAATTAATATCTGCCTGCCCTACATGCTCCTTGAACCCGTTATTTCGCGCCTTTCCGCCACCCAGTGGTTTGCGGGCACGGGGGAGGCCGAGGAAGGCGTCGGCTTCCGGGAGGGCTTGACCAAGATTCTGCTTGAAGTGCCGGTAGAATTGATAGCCTACTGCGGCCGCGCCCGCTTGAAGGTAAGGGACTTCCTGCAGCTGCAGGTAGGAGATGTTATCACTTTAGACCGCAGTATAAAGGACGACCTCGAACTTTATGTGGACGGCTACCCCAAGTTCAGGGTTCAGGCGGGTCTGGTAGGCAATAAGAGGGCCGTGCAGATAATGGAGGTAGTCTAAATGTCGGAATTCCTATCCCAAGAAGAAATCGATGCCCTGTTGGGGGCAGGTGTTGCCGGTAGTCCACCTCCGGCAGACCTAACCGAAGAAGAAAAAGATGCCCTGGGCGAGATCGGTAACATATCCATGGGGAGTGCGGCTACGGCTTTGTCTCAGATCCTGAACCGCAAAGTATTGATTACTACCCCCAACACCAGGGTGACCACCCCGGAGGCACTTTTCGCGTCCTTTCAAATGCCCTATGTAATTATTGAGGTCAATTTCACGGAGGGCCTGTCGGGTTCCAACCTGTTGATCATTAAGACCCGGGACGCGGCCGTTATCGCCGATCTCATGATGGGCGGCAGCGGCCAGGTGGAGCAGCAGGAGCTGGACGAGCTCCAAAAGAGCGCCGTGGCCGAAGCCATGAACCAGATGATCGGTACCGCCGCCACCTCCATGTCCACCATTTTTAACCGGAGTGTAAAAATATCGCCACCCCAGGTAACGCCTGTAAATTTCACCCTGGAATCCTTTGCCTCCCCCTGGCCAGCGGGGGATCCTATTGCCGTGGTATCCTTCCGCATGGAAATAGAGGGGCTGGTGGAGAGCGAGATAATGCAGGTGATGCCGGTAGAAGTGGCTAAAGAAGCCGTAGGAATGCTCCTTAGCTCATCTGCCGTTTCTCCATCCGGGGAATCTCCCGAAGATGAAGAGCAGGTAAACGCGGCTCCTGGGGCCCATGAAGAGGCCCCACCGTATACTGCCGGAGCGCCCGCAGCTTCCGGAGAGTCCAACAGGCCGCCCCAGGTGTATGGGGCTACCCCCAGGAATCTGGAGCTCATTCTGGATGTTCCCCTGGACATTGAAGTGGTCCTGGGCACGACGGTTAAGCCCATTAAAGAGATCTTGAATCTAGGGCCGGGGAGCATAGTGGAGCTGGAAAAAATGTCCGATGAACCGGTGGAAATCCTGGTGAACGGAACCCTGATAGCCCAGGGAGAAGTGGTAGTAGTGAACGAAAGCTTTGGAGTACGGATCACCAATATTCTGGATCCCTACGAGCGCCTCAATAATCTGCGGAGCCGCGTATAATTCGAGGGCCGGGGTCAGGGCCCCGGCCGGGGTGGGCAGCACTAAAGGTGGTTATTCACCAGGGCTTGTTCGGCTTTCTCAATGGCTAGGCGTACCAGGTTACCGCACTGCCGGGAAGGTACGCCGCCCCATCCCTCGGTGGCCACAATGTCATACACTCCGAGCTCCTTAGCCAGTTCATACTTCAGAGCTTCGGACATGACCGGCCTTCTCCTAGCCATGGATTACGGCCCCCCCTTTTTAAGTTGTGCTGCACCACCTGTTTAAAGGTTGCCCTTTAAGAGCTATCTTCCATACTAGTGTTTTTTGCCTCTTGATGGGTGGACAAAAAAGATAAAGCCGGGTCCTTTACCCGGCTAGAAGCAGTTTTGTTAGCCGTGGGTGCGCACATTCTCGGCCCCGTGATTGCGGAGAATGGTGGCCGCCTGATCGGCCCGGTCGCCGCTGCAGCGCACGGAAACGAGTATTTTGCCCTGCCGAACGTCTTCCTCATAACGGCGCCCCTCGGCCTCCGGAATACCCCAGTCCAGCAATCCCCCTGCGACGCCGCCGGTGGCCGCTCCGGAAAGCAGGCCGGCGATGGGCCCGGCTGCTACCAGGGGACCGATGCCCGGAATGACCAGGGCTCCGGCTCCGGCGGCTAGGCCGGCCAGCCCGCCCAGCACGCTGCCGGTAGTCACGCCGTCACCGATGTCTCCCTCGCCGCCCATGCCCATGGTAAGCCCACCTTCAGCGGCTCCTCCCTCTTGACGCCCCTTGTCCCGGGCCAGGATGGATATCTCCTTTTCAAAACCTGCCCACCGCAGGTCGTCAACCGCCTCCTTGGCAACTCGCTCATTGCTGAAGACCCCTATTACTGTTTTGACCAAGGATTACCAGCCTCCTTCAAATTTTATTTATTTGGGTCGTCCTTATTATTTAACATTTACCAGCCTTATATACGGCTGCCCGGCCGGTGGCCGGGGAAGTAATAGTTTCCGGAACTTTTCCCTGCAGGCAGGGATAACGCCTCTGGCGTATCCCCACTTTCGAGGCTAGGCCTACTTGGCTTTCGCTCGCTCCAGAAACCCTCGCGGGCCAAACTATCTATCACTCAGTCTCAAGCTCCGGCGGACTTCCCGGCAAATTCGACCTCCTGTCTCAGTTGCCGGCCTCGGCCGTCCGTGGCCTCGGGTCCGCCTCCGCTTTCGACTTCGTGAAGTTTGGCAGCCGCTCGGGTTTAGTCGCTCGCTTTCAAGCCAAGGTAGGACCTTCCCGCAAAAAGCGGGGATACGCCAGATGCCACCTGCCTTGACAGACCGGGCAATATACTGCAAAATTGAAAATGTATTTAAGATCAACTAAAATAACCGGCCATAATGTGCGGTAGCACTTTAGGCTCTTGGGAAAGGCCGGTGGGCTGCCGGCTTCTTGAGGGGAGAGTTGGGCCTTTGCGCTACGATGTGGTAGTTTGCGGTGCCGGCCCGGCCGGCGCTACCGCAGCCCGGGAACTGGCCCGGCAGGGGGCAAAGGTGTTACTCTGCGAAAAGGAGAAACTGCCGCGCTATAAAGCCTGCGGCGGCGGGCTGACGGGCAAGGTGTGGTCCGAACTGGAACCCGGGTGGGAAGATGCCGTTGAAGAGGGGGCCTTGCGGGTTGTTTTTTATCACCGGGAGGAGGCTCCCGTCGAGGTAGCCTTTGACCGGCCGGTGGTCAAGCTGGTCATGCGCGACCGTTTTGACCAGATGCTGGTGGAGCAGGCCGCTGCTGCCGGGGCCGAGGTGCGGGACGGATGCCGGGTGGAAGGAGTAGTGGAAGAAGAGCGGGAGGTGCGGGTGCATACTGGGCAAGGGGTTTTGCCGGCCAGGGTGATTATTGGGGCCGACGGTGCCCGAAGCCTTGTCGCACGCCAGCTGCCCTTCCGGCCCTCACGGGCCCTGGGAGTGGCCTTGGAGGCTGAACTGCCGGTATCCCCCTCGGTGTTAGAGCAGTACCGGCACCGGCTGCTTTTGAGCTACGGAAGCATAGCCGGAGGCTACGGCTGGGTCTTCCCCAAGGCAGACCACTTGTCGGTGGGAATCGGCTCTTTTGGCCGCCAGGTGAAGGGTTTGCGGGCCCTCTTTCAACAATTCTGCCACCGGTTGGGCCTCCCCGCGTCCTCCCCGGGTTACCTCCGGGCGGCCGTTATTCCTTCGGCCGCGTCCGGCGAGGCGATTCTCCACACCTCCCGTAGTTTACTGGTGGGCGATGCCGCGGGTCTGGTGGATCCCTTCTCCGGAGAAGGGATTTATTATGCCTTGAGAAGCGGGCGTCTGGCCGCCCGGGCAGTGGTTTCCTTCCTCGAGGGTAAAGGGGACTTAGGCAGTTATTCCGAAAGCGTACAGAAGGAATTGCTTTCGCCCCTGTACCACGCCGGCCGGATCGCTAAAGTTGTGTACTCCCTGACGCCGGTAATCCACCGCTTGGTACGGGCTAATCCCGAGGTGGCCCGCCGGCTGGTCGAGGTCCTGCTGGGGAGCCGGACTTATCCTGAACTGTGGCTGTATCTTAAGGCCAGGTACCGGATTTTCCGC
Organism: Thermanaeromonas sp. C210; assembly: GCF_013167955.1. Taxonomy (NCBI): domain Bacteria; kingdom Bacillati; phylum Bacillota; class Clostridia; order Neomoorellales; family Neomoorellaceae; genus Thermanaeromonas; species Thermanaeromonas sp. C210. Next base: position 386,812 of record NZ_BLWF01000004.1, on the reverse strand, counting down.
TAGGACCTCCATCGGGTACCAGCCAGGTTAAGAACAGGGCCAGGGGCTTGATAACCACCAGGGCGGCGAGGGAAGAAAAGAGGTTAAACAGGGTGTGAAAGTGGGCAACCTGACGGCCGGGATCCGGAGTGAGGAGAGGCAGCAGGGTAGCGGCCAGGGACAAGAAGGGGAGGATTAAGAAGGCACCGGTGACGTTGATGAAAAGGTGGGCCATGGCCGTGCGTTTGGCAGCCCAGGAGGAAAGAAGGGCGGCCAAAATAGCAGTGATGCAGGTACCTATGTTGGCCCCCAGGACCAAGGCCAGGGCGGGGAGAAGGGATATCACTCCCTGGGAAACCAGCACCATTGCTACGCCGGTAACTACACTGCTGGAGTGGAGAAAAGCCGTGAGCAGGGTGCCGGCCACCAAACCCTGTAAGGGTGTGGCGGCCATGGCTGATAAGTAGCCGCGGAGACTGTGGCTCCCTTCATAGGAGGAAAGGACGGCGCCCATGAGGCCCAGGCTGCCAAAGATGAGGCCGCATCCCAGGGAAGCTATTCCGACCGCACGGGAGCGGCGGGCCAGGGTCAGGACGGCTCCTGCGGAGAGGGCAGGGAGGGCCAGGGCTTCCAGATCCAGGGCCAGCAACTGGACCGTTACGCAGGTACCCACATTGGCCCCCAGTACAATCCCCAGGCTCTGGTAAAAGGTAATAGCCCCGCCGTCCACCAGGCCCACGGCCAGCACGGTAACGGCCGTGCTGGACTGCACCAGGGCCGTGGCCAGGGTGCCCCAGAAGAAGCCCCTTAAAGGGGTGCTGGTGGCCCGGCGGAGGATGCGCTGCAGCTGGCTGTGGCCCCAGTTTACCAGCCCGTGGCGCAACAACTGTACTCCCAGGAGGAGCAGGGCGATGCCGATGTTAAACTGCACCAGATGGTTCAGCATTTTCCCACCATAAAATCTCTACGGCAGGGGTGGGGTTTTTAGACCCCTCATTTCTTCGAGGGAAAAGAGGATTTTGGCCGGCAAAAAAGAATAAAAGTTAGAAGCTTGTTCTTGCACTTATTTGCCGTAGCAGGCCCGGCCCGGAGAGGGATAATTCTTTTTTACATTATAAGGAAAAGAGGTGGGAGAGGTTGGAACCCTTAGAATTGAGCGCCGCTTTGGAGAGTAGCCGGGAGCTCAGGGAAAGGGTGGAACGGGCCAGCGGCGTGCACATAGAGGATTGTTACCAGTGCGGCAAGTGCTCGGCCGGGTGCCCGGTGGCCGCCTGGATGGACTACACGCCGCGCCAGGTGATCCGCTTGCTGCAGCTGGGCCTGGGAGAAGAAGCCTTGAAAAGCCGTACTCCCTGGCTCTGTGCCAGCTGCCAGGCGTGCTATACCCGGTGCCCCCGGGAAGTGAACCTGCCGCGGCTCATGGAAGCCGTGCGACAGGAGGCCCGCCGCCGAGGTATGGTCAACGACCGCAAGGTGGATATCTTTGACCGGGCTTTCTTGCAGAGTGTGGAGCGCTACGGCCGTGCCCACGAGATGGGCCTGATAATTCAGTACAACCTGCAGTCGGGCCAGCCCTTTAAGGACGCCCTTTTGGCTCCGCCCTTACTCCTAAAGGGCAAGATAAGTCCCCTTCCGGCCAAGATCAAAAACGTCGCCGAGGTCAAAGAAATCTTCGCCCGGGTACGGGCCAAGGGAGGTGACGGGCATTGAGATACGCCTATTATCCCGGCTGTTCTCTGGAGGCCACGGCCAAGGAGTATAACCAGTCGGCTAAGATAGTGGCTCGGCACCTGGGACTTGAGCTCTGGGAGATTCCCGACTGGAGCTGCTGCGGTGCCACTGCCGCCCACAACAACGATCACCTCTTGTCCCTGGCCCTGCCGGCGCGGAATCTCGCCCTGGCGGAGGCCGAGGGGCTGGACGTGGCTGTGCCCTGTGCCGCCTGTTTCAACCGGCTGCGGGCCGCCGAGGAGGCCGTACGGGAATCGGAGGCCATGCGGGCGACCATCGGTGAAATCATCGGCCGCGATTACCGAGCCACCAATAGGACCCGGGCCCTCCTAGACGTTATGGTCAACGGGGTCGGCCTGGAAAAGATAGGGGAACAGGTGGTCAAGCCTTTGACGGGCCTTAAACTCGCGTGCTATTACGGCTGTCTTCTGGTGCGGCCGCCCAAACTTACGGCCTTTGACGACCCGGAAGACCCCATGACCATGGACCGCCTGGTGGCAGCCCTGGGAGGCGAAGCCGTTACCTGGTCTTACAAGACGGAATGCTGCGGCGGGAGCCTGGCCACGGCCCGGACCGACATCGGGGCGCGGATGATCTACCAGATCCTGCGCCGAGCCCGGGATGCCGGGGCGGAAGCCATTGTTACTGCCTGTCCCCTGTGTATGCTGAATCTGGATATGCGCCAGGGCCAGGCGGCAGCGGCCCAGGGAGACCGGCTCAATTTGCCCATCTTTTACTTCACCGAACTGATGGGCGTAGCCCTGGGTTACGCGCCCAAAGACCTGGGGCTGACCACCCATTTCGTCAACCCGCTGCCGCTGCTTGAGGCCAAGGACGTCCTGCGGCATCCTGCCACAAGGAGGGAGAGGGCATGAAAAGAGTAGGCGTCTTTGTCTGCCACTGCGGCACTAATATTGCGTCGGTAGTGGATGTCAAAGGGGTGGCCGAGGCCGCCCGGTCTTTTCCCGGAGTGGTCTACGCCACCGATTACCAGTATATGTGTTCCGACCCGGGCCAGGAATTGATCCGGAAGGCCATTAAAGAGCACCGCCTTGACCGGGTGGTGGTGGCTTCCTGTTCACCCCGGCTGCACGAACCTACCTTCAGAAAAACCTGTGCCAGCGCGGGGGTAAACCCGTACCTTTTTGAAATGGCCAATATACGCGAGCAGTGCGCCTGGGTGCATGCCAAGGATAAAGAAGGGGCCACCCGCAAGGCCGTCGATTTGGTGCGGGCGGCGGTGGCCAAGGTATGCCGCAACGTACCCCTTTCGCCGGGTACCATTTCCATTACCAAGCGAGCCCTGGTCATCGGTGCGGGCATTGCCGGCATGCAGGCCGCCCTGGACATCGCCGACGCCGGCTATAAAGTGGTGCTTTTAGACCGCGAGCCGACCATCGGCGGCAACATGGTGAAGCTGGACAAGACCTTTCCGACCCTGGATTGTTCGGCTTGAATAAGCACGCCGAAAATGGTTGCTGCGGCGCAGCACCCCAACATTGAATTGATGACCTATGCAGAAGTGGAGAATGTTGCCGGTTATGTGGGCAATTTTGAAGTGACCATCCGCAAGAAGGCCCGCTCGGTGGACCCGGCCAAGTGCACCGGCTGTGGCACTTGCTGGGAGAAGTGCCCCACCAAATTGGACAGCGAATTCGACCTGGGCCTGGGCAAGCGTAAAGCCATATACCTGCCCTTCCCCCAGGCGGTGCCGGCGGTGCCGGTTATCGACCGGGAGCACTGCCGCCAGTTCACCAAGGGGAGATGCGGCGTTTGCCAGAAGGTCTGTCCGGCCAAGGCCATCGATTACGAGCAGCAGGATGAAATTGTCACCGAAAAGTTCGGGGCCATCGTAGTGGCCACGGGTTATGAGCTCTTTAAATGGGAAGAGGTTTACGGGGAGTACGGTTACGGCAAATACCCCGACGTAATAACGGGCATGCATTTCGAGCGCCTGAACAATGCCTCCGGGCCTACGGGCGGCAGGATCCTTCGGCCTTCGGACGGCAAAGAGCCGAAGACGGTGGTGTTCATTAAATGCGTGGGTTCCCGGGATGACGCCAAGGGTAAAAGTTACTGCTCCCGGGCCTGTTGCATGTACACGGCCAAGCACGCCCACCAGGTGCTGGAGAAGATTCCCGGAGCCCAGGCCATCGTCTTCTATATGGACATCCGTACCCCGGGCAAGGCCTACGAAGAGTTCCTCCAGCGGACCGTCCACGAAGGGGCCGTCTACGTCCGGGGTCGGGTGAGCCGCGTCTTCCAGGAGGGCGACAAGCTCATTGTCCGGGGCGAGGATACCCTCCTCGGGCGCCAGGTGGAAGTGGCGGCCGACATGGTGGTCCTGGCTACGGCCATGGTACCCAGCACCGGCTGGGAACGGGTGGCCAAGATGCTGGGACTGCAGACGGACAAGGACGGCTTCTTCCAGGAGGCCCATCCGAAACTCAGGCCGGTGGAAACCTTTACGGCCGGCGTATTTTTGGCCGGCGCCTGCCAGGGGCCCAAGGACATCCCCGACACGGTGTCCCAGGCCAGCGCCGCGGCCGTCAAAGTGTGCCAGCTCTTTGCCCAAGACGAAATGGCCACCGACCCCATGATCGCAGCGGTAGACGAGAGCATCTGCGCCGGCTGCGCCATGTGTGAGAAGATCTGTCCTTACAAGGCCATTTCCATGAAGACTATAACCGAACGGGTGGCCGGCAGGCAGGTCACCCGCCGGGTGGCGGCGGTGAATAGCGGCCTCTGCCAGGGCTGCGGTGCCTGCTCGGTGGCCTGCCCGTCCAGCGCCATGAATCTAAAGGGCTTTACCAACGAACAAATCCTGGCGGAGGTGGATGCAGTATGCCTGTAGCGGCCGAAGGGAAAGGCTGGGAGCCCAAGATAGTTGCCTTCTGCTGCCACTGGTGCGCTTATGCCGGCGCCGACCTCGCCGGCCTCAACCGGTTGCAGTACCCGGCCAACGTCCGCGTTATCCGGGTCCCCTGTTCCGGCCGGGTGAACCCCCAGTTTGTCCTGCGGGCCTTCCAGCGCGGCGCCGACGGCGTGCTGGTGGCCGGGTGACACCCTGGCGACTGCCACTATGTTAGTGGCAATTATTTCACCCGCCGCCGTTTCCTCTTGATGCAGCGGGTTCTGCAGTTCATGGGCCTGGAGCCGGAGCGCTTTCAGGCCCGGTGGGTATCGGGTTCCGAGGGGCCGCGCTTTGCCGAGATCATCACCCAGATGACGGAAGATATCCGGGCCCTGGGGCCTAACAGAAAGCTGAGGGATGGCGCATGATGAGCATCCAGGAACAAATGCGTGCCCGGGCCAGGGAACTCTTGACTCAGGGCACCGTCCAAATGGTTATCGGCTGGGAGAAGGGCACCTTCTGGTACCTTTCGCCTCCGGTTTTTGTCACCGATCCTGCGGAATGCGACCGCCTGGTGTGGGACGAGTTCTGTACCAATAACCTGGCCAAGTATCTCCTGGACTACAAACACACTGAAGACAAAATCGCCCTCTTCGTCAAGGGGTGCGATGCCCGGGGTGTAGTGCGCCTCCTCCAGGACAACCAGATCGACCGGGAAAGGATCTACCTCATCGGCATTAAATGCCCCGGCATGAAAGAGGGACGCCGGGCCGCCGCCTTAGGGGAAGAAAGGCGGGCGGAAGCGCCGCTGGCCGAAAAGTGCCGCTTCTGCACCCATCCGGAGCCGGTCATCTTCGACGAGCTCCTGGGCGAGGACGCCGGGGCGGCTGTCCGGGAGGCGGCGGCTACGGCCGAGGGACGTTTTGCCGAAGTGGAGAAGGTAGAAGCCATGTCTCCGGATGAGCGCTACGCCTTCTGGACCTCGGCCTACGACCGCTGCCTCCGGTGTTACGCCTGCCGGAATGTCTGTCCGGCCTGCAACTGCCGCGAGTGCATCTTCGACCGTTCTCAGTCGGGCTGGTGCGGCAAGCAGATGAACCGGAGCGAAAACATGTTCTTCGCCATCACCCGGGCCATGCACGTGGCCGGCCGCTGTATAGAATGCGGGGAGTGCGAGCGGGTGTGCCCCGAAGGGATACCCATCATGACCCTCAACAAGAAGATAATCAAGGACCTCAACGACCTTTTCGGCGAGTATGAGGCCGGAATCGACCTGGAGGAGCTGCCGCCCCTGGGCCGGTACAAACTCGATGACCCGGACGAATTTCACTAGGAGGGGGGTGGGGACATGCTAAAGATCGCCAAGGATAAATTGCCGGCACTCTTGCAGGCCTGGGCGGCAGAAGCCAAGGTGTTTACACCTCAGGATAGAGGAGGCACCAGTGCCTTCCTCCCCTGGGACGGGAAGGGCAGGCTTACCCTGGGTGAAGGCAATACCCTGGAGCCGCCTAAAGATCTCTTCTTCCCCCGGACGGAAACCATGTATCGCTACCAGGTGCAGGGCCAGGAGGCCGAGATAACAGAGGTCCCCTCCTTCGAGGAAAAGATGGTCCTCGTGGGGGTGCGTTCCTGCGATGCCTGGAGTTTCGCCATTATGGATGATGTTTTCCTGACCAAGGGCTACGTGGACGAATTCTACCGCCGGCGGCGGGAAAATACCCGCGTAGTGGCCCTGGCCTGTACGGAAGCTGCTCCCACCTGCTTTTGCACTTCCTTCGGCCTTGATCCCGGCCGGGCTGAAGGAGTTGATGTCCAGATGTGGCCGCTGGATGATGGCTATCTCCTGGAGGCCTTTACCGAAGCCGGGCGGGAGTTGCTAAGGCAGGCCGGCGACCTCCTGGAAGAAGCGGGTAATGCCCCCCTGCCGGCATCGGCAATAGGCTTTATTGCGGGTACTCACGGCGTGGCAGTGGCAGCGCCCAAACTTGAGGTGGATGTCAGCGGAGTGGTGGAGAAACTCCAGAGGATGTTCGAGCACCCCTACTGGACGGCCCTCAGCCGCAAGTGCCTGGGGTGCGGCGCCTGCACCTATCTCTGCCCTACTTGCCACTGCTTTGACATCCAGAGCGAGAATCTCGGCAACACCGGCTACAAGTTCCGGTGCTGGGACTCTTGCATGTTTTCCGAGTATACCCGGATGGCCGGCGGCCACAACCCGCGGCCGTCGAAAAAGGAGCGCCTGCGCAACCGTTTCCTGCATAAGCTCCAGTATTTCCCCGAGCGGTACGGCAAGTTCGCCTGCGTGGGGTGCGGCCGGTGCCTGGACCGCTGCCCCGTCAATGTCGACATTACCCGGGTAATCCGCGAGGTCAAGGAGGTGACCCTGTAATGGCGGTAGAGGCACGGGTCAACCCCCTGGTGCCCACGACGGGCCGGATCATCAAAATTGTGGAAGAAACCCCCGATGTGAAGACCTTTCACGTGACAACGGAAAAGGGCAAGCCCTTCACCCCTATGCCGGGGCAACTGGCCATGCTCTCCCTCTTCGATGTAGGAGAGGCCATGTTTTCCATTACTTCCCAGGGACCGGAACACCTGGAGATAGCCATCAAGCGGGTGGGCATGCTTACCGAAGCCCTCCACGAGGCGGAGGTAGGCCAGACAGTGGGAATCCGTGGCCCCTACGGCAATGGTTTTCCCCTGGATATGTTTTACGGGAAGGATGTTCTCTTTATTGCCGGGGGTATCGGTCTCGCCCCCGTGCGCTCCCTAATCAATTACTGCATCGAACACCGGGAGCAGTTCGGCCACCTCTGGATTATCTACGGCGCTCGCTCCCCGGCGGACCTGTGCTTCAAAGAGGACCTCTTTGAAAACTGGCCCCGGGTGGAGAACTGTCGGGTGGACGTTACGGTGGACAAGGGTGACGAGAGTTGGAAGGGTCACGAAGGATTCGTACCGGCTTTTGTGGAAAAGCTAAACCCGTCACCCGAAGGCAAGGTAGCCGTGACCTGCGGCCCCCCCATTATGATCAAGTTCGTCCTCCAGTCTCTGGAGAAGCTGGGGTTCAGGGATGACCAGATCGTTACTACCCTTGAGATGCGCATGAAGTGCGGCATAGGCAAGTGTGGAAGGTGTAATCTGGGCAGCCGCTACGTCTGTTTAGACGGGCCGGTCTTTACCCTGGCCCAACTGAAGGAAATGCCCAACGAATATTGAGGAGGAGGGCGGAGAAAATGGAGATCCCCGTTCACTTGCGTTATTCCAAGGACCACGAATGGGTGGAAGTGGAAGGCAACCGTGCCCGCATAGGTATTACTGATTATGCCCAGCAGTCCCTGGGAGATATTGTTTTTGTGGAGCTTCCCCAGGTAGGAGACGAGCTGACGGCCCAGGACAGCTTTGGGGTAGTGGAGTCCGTTAAGTCGGCTTCCGATGTCTACACCCCTGTTTCCGGCAAAGTGGTGGCCGTAAACGAGGCGCTACTGGACAGCCCGCAGCTTATAAACAGTGATCCCTACGGCAAGGGGTGGCTGATCGAGATCGAGATGAGCGACCCCTCCGAAGTAGACAACCTGCTAGATGCCGAGAGCTACCGGAAGCTCACTAGCGAATAGGGAGGGGGGACCGGAGCAAGTGGGAGGGGGGAAAGGGGCGGACTATCACCTCCATGGCCTGGCCCATGGAGGTCCGCCTCATACAGTGGAGAAGCTGTGGCCTTATGTAGAGGCGGCCCGGAAGGCCGGCCTGGACGAGATGGGCTTTGCCGAACACGACCGCTATCTTAACGGCCTGGAATTCGGTGTTTTTGCCGAGCTGAGGCGCCTTGCGCCGTTGCCAGTGCGCCAGGGGATCGAGATCGATTTCCACCCGACCAGGTCGGACCTGCGGCATATCGCGGCCCTACCTTGGGACTACCTCATCGGCTCTGTTCACCATATCGGCAATTGGGCCTTCGATGCCCCGGGGGAAGAAGCCCGCTTTGATGAGTGGGACCCGGACGAACTTTACCTTAGCTATTTTGACCTGGTGGCCCGGGCAGCCCGGACCGGTTTTTTTCAGATTATAGGGCACCTGGACCTCATAAAGATCTACGGCCACCGGCCGACCCGGCCGGTGGTGGAGCTGGCCGAACCTGCTTTAAGGGCCATAGCGGAGGCCGGAGCAGCAGTGGAGGTGAACACGGCAGGCCTGTTTAAACCGGTGGGAGAAATCTACCCCTCCCGGGACCTCCTGGAGCGCTGCTTTGCCCTGGGTATCCCGGTAACGGTTAGCTCCGACGCCCACAGCCCCGAGGAGGTGGGCCGGGCGCGGGAGGAGGGCCTCGCCTTGGTGCGGGGGGTGGGCTATACCCATCTGGCCACTTTCAAGGGCCGGCAGTTGATACCCGTTCCCCTGGACGGATAATCCCCGGCATCAACTTTATAAGGAGGGGTGGCAGGTAAGGAGCGGGCCGGCCCGGCGGAGGGAAGGGTGGGAAAATCCATTACCGGGGCAAGTTTACGTCCTTTACCCGAGGGGACTGCATTAGTTGTTGTTCCCCGAACCGCAAAAACTTTCAGGTCAGTTGGCAACGGGGCATCCCGCAGGGTGACCAGCCCACCCCTGAACCTTAACCTGGGATAACCCGCAGGAAGGGAAGGGGTTGGTGCATGTTAGGTATAGGAGTTCCTTCTTCTGGCTTCTCTTTTTTGCTCGTACTTGCAGGGGTCGATCCAGAGGATGGTAACTCCTTCCCTTTTGTTAAATATCCTCCGGTTTTCTCAGACACTATGGCTTCTAACCCTGATTTTTTTCAGGGAGAACTAACTACTTTGGACAAGAAGACTTGAGTCTGGTAGATTAAAGTTAGGGGGGCAGACGATGTCCCAAATTAAGGGGTCGGCCCGTGGCGTGGCCACCCTGAGACCCTAAGATTAAGGCCCTAAAATTAGGGGAAATCGGGTGTTATTCCTATGTTCCACGAAGTAGGTATTACCGTGGAAGAAATCCTTAGCCTTACGGAATTTAAAAATGTCAAAGTAGCAGGCGGAAGACAAGGACTGCACCGCGTGGTGACCAATGTCAATGTTATGGAAGTACCTGACATCCTAGATTGGGTGAGGGAAGGGGATCTTCTGCTAACTACGGGCTATGCTATTCGGGATAATCTCAACGCCCAGCAGGAACTCGTGCCTAAACTTGCTGCCAAGGGCTTGGCAGCCTTAGCCTTTAAACCGAAACGGTATATAGACACGGTACCCTCCCATATGGTGGAGGCGGCTAACAGTTGTGGTTTGCCCCTTTTAGAACTACCGTATGAAGCTAGCTTTTCGGATCTCATGTCCGCTGTCTTAGCCCAGATCGTCAACCGCCAGGCTCGCTTCTTAAGGCGGAGCATGGGAGTCCACCGGCAATTTGCCAACCTGATTTTAGGAGGCGGCTCTCTGAAGCAGATGGGGAATGCTTTGGCTAAACTCCTTAAGGCGTTGGTCCTTGTGGAAGACGCTTTAAACTTACGGCGGGAACTTGCAGGGCTAAATTGGGTTAAAGGGGCAGAAAACCTGGCCTTAAGTCTTCTTGAAAGACAAACGGATCTGTCCGTGACCGAAACCTTGAAAGATAAGATAGAAGGCCTGGTAATGATTTTCGAGAGGGGACGGATAGAAGCGGAAGGACATCAAGCCGAACTGATAAGGGTACCTTTGGTAGTAAGCAACGAGCATTACGGTTGTATAAGAGCGCTTAAGTTCGACGATAGTTTTTCTTTTCTAGACCTTTTGAACTTAGACCGGGTATGCTTCTTTATAGCTTTGGACATAATCCGCTACCATGATATTGCCCAGGTGGAGCAAAAATATAAAACAGAGTTTTTGGATCAGTTGCTTATGAGTGAAAATATCTCGGATGAAGATGGCTTCATCACCCGAGGCAAAATCTTTGGCTGGGACCTTACCCTGAAATATATAGTTTTATTGCTTAATGTAACACCTGTAAAAAAAACGAAAGATCTGACGCAAAATGAAAGGATATCCCAGCTAGTAAAAAGCAGGGCGATTACTTTGATTGAGGACTTTTGCCGGAGGAATAATTTAAAACATATTTTAGCTAGCCATTCTTCGGGTATCCTCCTTGGCCTGAACCCTCAAGGTGGGGACCCGAGGGAGAGTGCCTCTTGGACCCAAGAGATAGTTAAAAAGTTACGTCAAAACCTCTCCCATTGGTCGGTCACCATCGGTATAGGTCGGCCGGGCAAGGGTATTGTTGGACTCAAAAAAAGTTATTACGAGGCCAGGGTAGCCCTTGAGCTAGGCCAGGTTATATTTGGAGCGGGGGAAGATATCTACTATGACAACCTGGGGATCTACGGCCTTCTTCTTGCCCAGCCAGGGCCAGAAGAGCAGAAATCTTTCGCTTTAAGAATCATAGGGCCGTTGTACGAATATGACACCTCTAAAGGTGGGGAACTTTTAAAGACGTTAGAGGTGTATATCCAGACAAATTGCAACATTAAGCGTACCGCAGGGCTGTTGTTTACCCATTATAACACTGTTCTATATAGGTTAACTAAAATTAAGCAGATCACCGGCTTTGATCCGGATGATCCCGAACAAAGGCTTACTCTGCAAGCGGCTTTAAGGCTGTTCAAGATGTTTAACAAAGAATCATCTTTCTAAAGTAGAAGCAGTAAAGTTAAAGTTCTCCCCTCGTTCCCTGGCGGGCGAGGGGTTTTATCTTTTAATAATAGGCAACGCATAAAATTTATAGCTCTTCTACAAAGGTTTCAGCTGGGTCCTCTCGAAGAAATTATATCAGTTCTAGGAAACTTCCGTTTCAAGAGTGGGGGAAGAAAATGGAGACGGTGTTAGTGGCGTTAGGCGTGGGCCTTCTGGAAGAAGCCCGGGAAGATCTGCAGGGGCAGGCAGGGACGGCTATTGTGCAGTGAAGATAGGGGCATACTTCATTATCTGCCGGTTGTTCGCCGGGGAAAAGACTTTTTCCTTCTCTTAGAGGGTAAACAACCCTTTTATATTCATAGCCTCTTTGACCGAGCTATAAACCTGTTCAGCGGTGAACATTTCCTTGGGCTGTTGCCCCAGGAACGAGGTGGCGGTGAGGGCTACGCTACCCTAGCTATATCCAGGAACATTTTCCTTACCGGCTTGGGCCTTTTTCCAGGTTACCAGGTGGAGGTAGAGAAGGGGTACCGGGTAAGGCTCGCCCCTAAAGTTTTAGTTGACTTTAGCTTTAGCCTCCCTTGGGAGAGCCCCTTAAAGGGAATTAAGGCGCCTTTAACTATAGATGAAGAAGCCCTGAAGTTACTGTGGGCGGCATTAAAGGCAAGCGCTGTGGCTTCACCATCTAAATTAATGTTGGAAGAAGCCAGAGGCCAGCCAGCACTGTTAATACGCAAATGGGAGTCCTCTCTATTGCTGCAAGGCCCCGCAGGTGTAGAAGAAGCGTTAGAGGAACTGATAGGCTGGGGCCCTGGGCTTACACCCAGCGGAGATGATTTTGTTTTAGGCTTAAGCCTTACCCGGGCCATCTGGCGAAAAGCTTACGGGTTGCAGGAAGGAATATGGGAAAAGAAGGTGGCTTCTTTATTGGGACGCACGTTACCTTTAAGCGCTTTTTTTCTAAAGGAGGCCCTGCAAGGACGGGGACACGAATTTATTGAAAAGGTTCTGGCCTGCGCGGTGGGGGAAACTCCCAGGGAGATGGGAGAAGCAGTTAAAAAGCTTTTAGGGGTAGGAGGAAGTTCGGGCTTTGATATGGCCTTAGGAGTGTACTTCGGCCTTGAGTGGCAGAGGAGGGACAACTGGTGTTTAAACGAATAACGGTTCGCTACAACAGTTATTATGATTCCGTAACCTTAATGAGCCTGACCCAGGAAATACAGAAATTGCCTGGCATCCGGGAAGCCCTGGTGGGCATGGCTACAGATCTTAATAAAGAGAGTTTAAAGGGGATGGGATTTTATACCCCCGAGGTAGAGAAGGCTGCGGCCACAGACCTTCTTATCGCCTTAGGGGCAGAAAGCGAAGAAGCTTTATATGAAGCGGAAGAATTGATTGAGGAGAAGTTGTCCCCAAGGGTTCGGTCCCGGGCCGCGGGACAGGCGGAGATATATAATTCCCTGGAAGAAGCCGTACTAGAAGGGGCGGGCATAGCAGCTATCTCCGTCCCCGGGGTCTATGCCGCGCGTGAAGCGAGAAAGGCACTGGAACATGGGCTCCATGTGTTCCTGTTTAGCGATAACGTTTCCTTGGAAGAGGAGGTAATGGTGAAGAAGCTGGCCCAAGAAAAAGGGCTTCTCGTTATGGGCCCCGACTGCGGGACGGCAGTTATAGGAGGACTGGGCTTAGGATTTGCTAATAAAGTCAGGGCCGGTCACATAGGGATCGTGGCTGCCGCGGGGACAGGGCTCCAGCAGGTTTTAACAGTAATAGATCGGCTGGGCGAAGGGGTTACCCATGCCATAGGTACCGGCGGCCGCGATCTCCGGCAGGAAGTGGGCGGTATAACAACTTCACTCGCCCTGGAAATGCTAGAGCAGGATGAGAATACCAAGGTTAAAGTAGTTATTTCTAAGCCACCGGCGCCTGAGGTGCGGGAAAAGGTGGTCCGAGCCCTGGAGGAAGGGACTAAGCCCGCGGTTGTATGCTTTATGGGCGAGATGGGTGGCGAGGATAGAGGTAAAGTTAAGTTTGCCGGGAGCCTAGAGGAGGCAGCAGTTCTGGCCTGCTCTATAGTTTCCGGGAAGGAAGGCAGTTTATATTACCAAGAAAAGGATATTGAGGAACTAGCGCGGGAACTTACCGGTGGCCGGCCAGTACGGGGGTATCTGCGGGGCCTGTACTGCGGGGGTACTTTGTGTGATGAGACCCTGACCTTTTTAGCTCATAAAGGGATCCCGGTCTACTCCAATGTAGCTTGGGAGCCAGAACTTCTGCTTAAAAGTCCAGAAGAAAGCCGGGCCCACTCCTGCCTGGATTTGGGAGATGATTATTTTACCCGTGGCCGACCCCATCCTATGCTGGAGCCTGGTCTAAGGGTGCCGCGTTATCTTAAGGAGGCCCAGGACGAGGAAGTAGCTATACTCCTATTCGATGTAGTCTTAGGCTTTGGATGTCATCCTGACCCAGCGGGAGTAACCGCAGAGGCTGTACGGGAGGCTGCGAGAATAGCCAGGCAAGCGGGACGGCAGCTTATCCAGATAGCTGTCCTGGTAGGGACGGAAGGAGATCCGCAGGGTTTGCGGGAGCAGGAAAAAGTATTGCGCGAAGCGGGTGCCACTGTACTCTATTCTAACTATGCGGCAGCCCAATTAGTAGCAAGACTTATCCAGGGCTCCTTGTCAGGCTAAACCTATGGGACATCAATCACCTCAAATCCTTTTTTGCGTAAATGTTTTTCTTAGACGAAAGTGCAACAAAGCAACGTACTGTCTTGGGGAGGCACACAAAAAATGGCATACCTAGCCAATTGGCCGCCGGCGCTTAAAGTGATTAACCTGGGCAGTGAAGTATTTGCCAGGTCTATGCGCCAACAGGGAGCGACTGTCTACCAAGTGAGGTGGGAGCCGCCGGCCCGGGGCAAGGTGGAACTTATAAAGATTTTAGACAGGCTAATTGGACGGGAGGATATTGAGGAGGCTAACCGCCAAGCCTTAGAGCGCTACCATGCCGCCCAACCGGTGCTCATAGGCATCGGTTGGGCAAGAGAGGTTATACCGGGCCTTAAGGAACATATGCTCCTCCATGCCGGCCCCCCCATAACCTGGGATAGGATGTCAGGGCCTTTAAGGGGAGCTATAATAGGAGCCATCCTCTTTGAAGGATGGGCTAAAACTCCGCAGGAAGCGGAAAGGCTAGCTTCTAGGGAGATAGAATATTCGCCCTGCCATGAGCATGCTAGTGTCGGTCCCATGGCCGGTGTGGTCTCACCCTCCATGCCTGTGTTTATAGTCGAAAATAAGACCCATGGTAACCGCGCCTACTGTCCCCTGAACGAGGGTCTCGGGAAGGTTCTCCGTTATGGGGCCTATAGTCCTGAGGTTTTGGAGAGGCTTAAATGGATGGGTGATGTTTTGGCCCCTGTACTCGGTAAAGCCATAGAACTAGCTGGGGGGGTGGATCTAAAGTCCCTTATCGCCCAGGCCCTCTACATGGGGGATGAAGTGCATAACCGTAACAAAGCAGCCACCTCTTTGTTTATTCGCGCCATCGCTCCGTATATTCTGGAGACAGGTTACCCCCTTTCCGATCTCCGGCGGGTTCTAGAGTTTATGAACGGGAACGACCACTTCTTCCTTAATCTTTCCATGCCAGCAGCCAAGGCTATGCTGGAGGCAGCTCATGGGATCCCCAAGAGCACCATAGTCACGGTCATGTCCCGCAACGGTACAGAATTCGGAATCAAGGTTAGTGGATTAGGCGACCGGTGGTTTACGGGGCCTGCTCAAAGGGTTAAGGGGCTTTATTTCCCAGGTTTTACCGAGGAGGAGGCTAACCCTGACATCGGAGATTCTGCCATTACGGAGACGGCAGGTTTGGGTGGCTTCGCCATGGCGGCGGCCATTCCTATAGTACAGTTTGTAGGCGGCACTCCAGAAGATGCTCTGGAGTTTTCCCGCAGGATGTATAGTATCACGGCAGGGGAAAACAGGTTCTTTACTCTTCCCGTACTAGGTTTCCGGGGTACGGCCACCGGGATAGATATACGTAAGGTGGTAGAGACGGGCATCCTGCCCCAGATCAATACCGGGATCGCCCATAAGGAACCGGGCATAGGCCAGGTGGGGGCGGGGCTAGTGAATCCACCCTGGGAATGTTTTGAGAAGGCTTTATTGGCTTTTGCCGAACAGTACACTTAAAGCTATCTTAAAAATTTCGGGTGGTTGGGGAAGGCCTAAGCAGAATCGAAGTAAGAAAGGCCTGTATGCTTAAACTAATTTCGGTTATTGTAGAGGGACCCCAACGCTTTGGAGGGAGAGTTTCTCTTGAGGTTTGCTTTTGGTTACTATGGGGGCCGGAGGCTTTAGCAAAAGCTATAAGGCTCTTGTAGGGACTACGTTAAATAAACATCCTAAGGAGGGTTAACCTTATGCTTTCCTTCTGGGACAAGGTAAAGATGTATGATCTAACCCAGCCTTTGAGCCATCTTACTCCGCCTTGGCCAACTTATGAACCACTGCAGATCAAGTTTTTCAAGCGGTTAGCCCCTAATGGGGCCAACGGACAGCTCATTACCACTTCCAACCATGTGGGTACTCATCTGGATGGGCCGTTGCATTTCTGCACCCACGGCAAGGACATCGCCAGCCTACCTTTAGATTTCCTGGTAGGGCCGGGGGTAGTGGTAGATTTGAGCGACATAGCCGAGGACTACGGGATCTATACTTCTAAGGATATCATGGACCGGGTGGAAGTACGAGAAGGGGATATCTTGATCATCCATACAGGATACCACCATTATGCCTGGGACCAGCCGGAAGCCGATGAAGTGCGCTATATGATCAAGCACCCGGGTCCTACGCGGGAGTTTGCCGAGTGGTGTTTAAAGATGAAAATCAAGTGGCTGGGGGTGGATTGCGGCTCGGCCGACCATCCTATGAACACCAAAATCCGCGAGTGGATGCCTGTGCAGGCCCGGGAAGCGGACAAATACCTGCGGGAGAAATACGGCAAGGGCTTGGACGACTTCTTCCCGCCGGAAGATTACCAAGTCATGCATATCGCCCTTTTCCCCTATGATATAATCCATGCCGAAAATGTAGGGGGAGACATCGACCAGATTTTGAATAAGAGAGTCATCATTGGCTGTTTCCCCTGGAGGTTTGTGGGTGGCGAGTCCTCTATCTGCCGGATTGTAGCCTTTGACGAGAAGTAAAATGAGAGTAACCCCTCATACTAACTCTTCGTGTTAAAAGACCCCCTCCTTAGATAGAAAAGGTGCAGCCCCCTGTCGTACATAGAGAGGGGGCTTTTTATTTGGGGGAAGGGAGAAAAGTATGGGGGGCGAAGCTGCTGGTGTCAGAGAGTATTGGCTTATTGACCCGGCCGGCAACAGGCAGAGTTTTATCGTTTAGGAGATAAAAGTATAGTACCCGACACAGCGGCATTTACCGGTCAGAAGTAATCTCCGGGTTTTGGCTCATGTGGTGTCGCATTTAAATCATACTTAATTGTGAAATTGAGGGCAAAAACGGAGTAGAAGCGGAGGAGAAGTCGAGAAAATAGGGAGCGGGTTCTATTAAGTAGCACTTAACTTTTGACTTCGTTCTTTCCTTTTGTTCAGGGCCCACAAGCCCCCCATTTTTAAAACTATAGGGGGCTTTTTTCTTTTTACCTACTGTTGGTGAAAATATCTAGTTCTACGATTAGCATTTTTGTTGATTATTATGAAGGTTGTCTTGCACCTAAAGAAGAAATAACAATTTGAGCAACTGGCCTTGATAGACAGGGGGTGCGAAAATTGGCCGGGATAGAATATTTTGGGCCTACCAGC
Organism: Thermanaeromonas sp. C210; assembly: GCF_013167955.1. Taxonomy (NCBI): domain Bacteria; kingdom Bacillati; phylum Bacillota; class Clostridia; order Neomoorellales; family Neomoorellaceae; genus Thermanaeromonas; species Thermanaeromonas sp. C210. The sequence continues at coordinate 369,759 of NZ_BLWF01000004.1, read as the reverse complement.
CTGGAAGAGGCTATTGAGCTTAAGTATAAGTACGGGAATGAGGCCAGGATAATCGCTGGTGGTACAGATATCATTGTGAATTTAAGGGATAAGGTCTTGCAGGTCAAGTATTTGATAGATATTAAGAAGATTCCGGAGATGCAAGAGTTAAGCTACACCCCTGCAAGGGGGCTAATCATTGGCGGGGCAGTAACTATCAATCAACTTTTGGAGGCTAAGCCTGTAGTAAATCATTATCCTGTCTTGGCACAGGCGGGTAAAACCCTAGCCAACACGTTAATACGTAACCGGGCGACCTTAGTGGGCAATCTCTGTAACGCTTCTCCGGCTGCTGATATGGCTCCGGCAAGCCTAGTCCTGAGAGCTCGGGTGGTCGTTGCATCTCAAGCAGGATGGCGGGAGATACCGGTAGACCAATTCTTTACCGGTGTTAAACAGAATGCCTTAAAACCGGACGAGCTGGTGGTGAGGGTGGAAATACCTCCTGTTAAAGGGAAAGGTATTTATCTTAAAAAATCCCGTATCAAAGGCCATGACCTGGCACAAGTAGGGGTAGCTGGTTTTTTGAGCCAGGAGGGTGACTTGCGTTTAGCCCTTGGAGCCATGGCTCCTACGCCGGTATTGGCCCGGGGCTTAGATATTTACCGTCGGGAAGATTTGCAACAGGAAGAAAAAGCCCAGGCCATCATTGAGCAGGTCATGGCGCAAGTGGATCCCATTAGTGACCAGAGGGCTTCCAGGGAATACCGGCTGGCCATGGCCAGGTATTTGCTGCGCCAGGCGCTGGCGATGCTCAGCGAGGAGGTTTTAAGTTTATGAAGAGACTTATTACGCTTAAAGTTAATGGGGAAGAAGTTACTGTAGGGGTGGAACCTGACAAGACTCTTTTATGGCTCCTACGCGAAGGGTTAAATTTAACGGGGACAAAAGAGGGATGCGGCGCCGGGGAGTGCGGTGCCTGTACAGTAATTTTTAACGGGAAAGCAGTAAATTCCTGCCTGGTGCTGGCTGTAGAAGCCGATGGAGCCGAAGTATATACCATCGAGGGCGAAGCTAAGGACGGTCAACTTTCTGAGTTGCAAAAGGCCTTTATTGAGCATAACGCTTTACAGTGCGGTTTTTGTACACCGGGCATGATTATGGCCGCAAGGGCGCTCCTCAACCGCAACCCTAATCCTACAGAGGAAGAGATCAAAGAAGCTATTGAAGGAAATTTATGCCGGTGTACTGGATATGTACCCATTGTAGAAGCCATTAAAGCTGCTGCCGCAAGGGAGGCGAGAAAATGACCTGCCAAAGCTTAATTGGAGCTGGGGTCCCTAGGATCGACGGAGTAGAAAAGGTAACGGGAGAAGCCCTTTATGTGCATGATCTCAAGATCCAAGGGATGCTCTATGCCAAGCTAAAGACCAGCCCCTATGCCCACGCGCGCATTAAACGTATAGATACTAGTAAAGCCCAAGCTCTACCTGGCGTGAAAGCGGTCCTTACCGGTCAGGACGTTCCCTACAAATTAGGGCTTTATATGATCGATCGCCCTGTCCTGGCTGTGGGCAAGGTGCGTTATTTTGGCGAACCGGTAGCGGCGGTGGCTGCGGTGGACTTAGATACGGCCCAAGAAGCGGTAGACCTTATTGAAGTAGAGTATGAGCCCTTACCTGCTGTATTAGATGTAGAGGAAGCCATAAAAGAGGGTGCTCCTTTAGTCCATGAAGACTTGGGGACCTATTCTTGGATTAAAGGCGTTTATTTTCCTAAGCCGGGAACTAATATAGCCAATCATTTTAAAGTTCGTAAAGGAGATATTGAGGCAGGATTTGCCAAGTCAGATTTGATAGTGGAAAACAAATTTTGCCAACCCCAGGTCTTCCATGTTCCCTTAGAGACCCATGTAACCATAGCCAAGTGGTCGGCAGGGGATCGCATAAAGGTGTGGACCAGCGCCCAGTCCCCTTTCGCTGTGCGGGACTTGATGAGTATAGCTTTGGGTATTCCCCGGAATAAAATTGAAGTTATTGTGCCTTATGTAGGTGGCGGTTTCGGAGGGAAGGCGGGGATTCATTTAGAGGCCTTGGTGGCTTGCCTTTCTAAAGCAACCGGCGGCCGGCCTGTTAAGCTCACGGCCACTAGGGAGGAAGAGTGCTCTTCGCTACCCTGCCGCCAGGGTCTGGTAGCGAGGATAAAGACGGGTGTTACTAAAGATGGCCGGATTATAGCGGAGGAGATCGAATACCTGTGGGATGCTGGAGCCTACGCTGATTATGGCGTAAACATCGGGCGGGCAGCTGGATACTCAGGTGTAGGGCCTTATGAAGTGGAGAACGTGAAGATAGATTCCTACACCATCTATACTAACCACGTCTTCGGTACGGCTTATCGAGGCTTCGGGCATGCTGAGTTTTTATGGGCGATAGAACGCCAGCGGGATCTCATTGCTAAGGAACTGGGTATGGATCCTGTTGAATTCCGTATGAAAAATTTGCTTAAGCCAGGTTCAGTGACTATCACCGGAGAGAAAATTCACGAAAATACAGGCCGGGTGGATAAGTGCCTAGGCTTGGTGGCGGAAAAAATAGGTTGGCCGCTGGTTAAATCAGAAGAAGAAAAACTTAAGGAAAAGGAGACAGGCAAATACCGGGGTATAGGTGTAGCGGTATTGCATAAAGCGCCGGCCATGCCTCCATCGACAGCTTCTTCTGCCATAGTAAAGATGAACGAAGATGGTTCGGTACACGTCCTAGTAGGCGGCATTGACTACGGGCAGGGCACTTACACTACTTTGGCCCAGATTGTAGCGGAACGGTTGCATCTTTCCTTGGAGAAAGTCCATATGGTCTGGGAAACTAGCACAGAGACAGCGCCCTATGACTGGCAGACGGTGGCCAGCCGGCTGACCGTTATGGCTGGGAATGCCCTTATCCGGGCTTGCGATGATCTACTGGCCCAAATGCGGAGCCTGGGAGCTTCTATATTACGCTGTAGCGAGGACGAGCTAGAGTTCGGCCAGGAAGAAATATTCTTAAGACACCACCCGGAAAAGCGACTGACTTACCGTCAACTAGCCATCGGTTACACGTATGAGAACGGGAACGCCGTGGGTGGCCCCCTTATCGGGAGAGGCAAATATATAGCCCAGGGGCTAACTTTTCTCGACCCGGAGACCGGACAGGGTCTACCTGCACTGGATTGGACCTACGGCGCCCATGCGGTAGAAATTGAAGTGGACATCAACACTGGCGATATTGAGGTGCTTAAAGTAGTCTCTGCCTTTGATGTTGGGAAAGTCTTGAATGAAACCCTGGTAAGGGGGCAGGTCATTGGCGGTATTGTCCAGGGATTAGGGACCGTCTTTTCCGAACATCTAATCTATGATGAACAGGGTGGGCTTCTAACAAGGAACCTGGTGGACTATAAGATACCTACTGTTAAGGATTTGCCGCACAGAATGGAAGCGTACTTTGTGGAGACTCCTCAACTTGATGGCCCCTACGGGGCGAGAGGCGTGGCGGAGCACCCCATGATCTCTGTTGCACCAGCCGTAGCCAATGCCCTGGCCAGTGCCATTGGGCTCGAGATGCTAGAGGGGCCTTTAACTGCTGAGAAGGTTTATCTTGCCTGGCAAGAAAAGGAGAACCAGTAATCATTGGGGAACACGGTGGGTTGGGAAACTTTTAACTCCCACCGTGTTCCTTGATTAATCTAGAATCTTACCAGTGAGTAAGGGGGGACAAAAAGGGGGGGAGACAACCTTTTAGAAACTGTGTTTACCTCCACAATTTAAAAAAAGAATAAAACGCAAGGAGGAATTGAAGGATGGCACGACGCATTATCCAGATCGAGGAAAAATTGCCTATTGTAGAGACCATCCCCCTTTCTCTCCAGCACTTGCTCGCTATGTTTGGTGCCACTGTCCTCGTACCCTTCTTGTTCAAGCTCGATCCGGCTATTGCGCTCCTTATGAACGGAATAGGAACTTTGATTTATAGTTTTGTTACCAAGGGTAAAATACCGGCTTACCTAGGTTCTAGTTTCGCCTTTATTGCACCTACTTTTTTGATAATGTCCAAATACGGTTATAATGCTGCCCAGTCCGGTTATATATTCTTTGGCCTATTCTTCGTTATTGTTTCATTTATTGTCCGGTGGGCAGGGACCAAGTGGATAGATATGGTACTTCCACCTCCTGTTATGGGGGCGGTAGTGGCGGTAATAGGTTTGGAGCTAGCGCCCGTGGCCGCCCAGATGGCTGGCTTAGTGGGCGACAAGGTAGATCCTAAGGCCATAACTGTTTCCCTGTTTACTTTAGGGGTAGGAGTATTCGGATCTCTGATATTTCGAGGCTTTCTTCAGGTCATCCCCGTCCTTATCGCGGTGATTGCAGGTTACATTTTAGCTTTTGCTTGGGGAATGGTAGACGTAAGTATTATAGCTAATGCTCCATGGTTTAAGATACCTACTTTCCATGCGCCCGTATTTAACCTTAATGCTATTGCTATAGTTTTCCCTGCGGCCCTGGTAGTCCTGGCCGAGCATATCGGGCATCTCATTGTAACAGCTAATATTACAGAGCGTGACTTGGTTAAAGACCCCGGCTTGCACTTATCACTGTTAGGCGATGGCCTTTCTAATATGCTTTCTGGCTTTACTGGTTCGCCTCCCAATACTACGTACGGAGAGAATATCGGGGTAATGGCCATCACGAGAGTATATTCTGTTTGGGTAATCCGGGGTGCAGCTATTATAGCTATACTCCTTTCGCTAGTTGGTAAGCTGGCGGCGCTTATCCAGGCTATACCTGCACCGGTTATGGGTGGTATATGTATCTTGCTGTTCGGTGTGATAGCGGCAGCCGGTATCCGGATGTTAGTGGAGCAAGCGGTAGATTATTCCCGGAATTTTAACCTGGTCCTTTCGGCCGTAGTCTTTACTTTCGGCGTTAGCGGGGCCAAGGTGATGCTGGGCACTGTGGAGCTGAAAGGCATGGCCTTGGCCGCAGTTGTGGGCATTGTTATAAGCCTGGTGGCTTATTTATTTAACAGCCTTGGTTTCCTAAATGAAGAAATACCTGCTGTTAAAGATAGCCAATCAGGAAGCACCGAGATAAGGAGTACCCACTAAAATAGGCGGGGTCTTCACCCCGCCTTAAGTTTGCCTCCACCTGATGCTATGCTTAAGCGAATGCCCTTTAGAATAGGAGCCAGGCTCGATAAAAAGTTAGAACAATCCTTATGGCCACCGGAGACGTCTATGCCATTTTATCCACCAGAGTATACCTACCTCCGGTGAGAAAGTGCCAGTCTATCGGTGGGGGAGAATTGCCAAAGCCTGAGGGAAGGAATGGCATATTAGGAATAATGTAACATTGATAACTAAAACTAATTGAGAACTAAATAGGAGGGATTGGCGTGAGGGAATTTATTGCCGCAGGTATCCAGCTCGCCCCCGTCAGTAATAACGTGGAAGCCAACTTGGACAAAGCCCTGGTGTGGCTTCCTAAAGCTGTTGACCTTGGTGCCGAACTTGTTATTTTTCCAGAAACAACGACGACAGGCTTTGAGACCGGGTTGTCCAAGGAAGAGCTGTGGGATTTGGTGGACTTTGTACCTGGCAAGACCACGGAGAAGATCCAAGAAGCAGCAGCTAAACATAGGGTCTACGTCGTGTGGCCTACTTATGAGCGTGGGGAGGAGAGGGGCGTACTCTATAACAGCGCTTTCTTAATCGGAAGAGATGGTAAGATTATAGGTGCATATAGGAAGACCCATCCTTTTGGAAAAGAGATGGTGCAGTACGGCGGTTGGACAACGTCTGGCGATAAGGCTGACGTATTTGAGACTGATCTGGGTACCATTGGCATAATCATCTGCTACGATGGCGACTTCCCGGATCTTTCTACCACGTTGGCCCTGAAGGGAGCAGAGGTGATAGTACGCCCCTCGGCGCTGCTTCGCACATACGAGCACTGGTGGGCTACCAACTTCGCCAGGGCATATGACAATCACGTCTATATGATTGCCGTGAACGCCGTCGGGGGCGACGCAGGCGGTAATTATTACTTCGGCCACAGCATGATCATAGCACCCAACGGCTGGAAGCTCGCCCAGGGGCGGTGCGCCGAAGAGATAATCTACGCCACACTGAAAAGGGATGCCCTGAAGTATATTTACGGCGGCATGACCAGCTTGCAGTCCTTTGACCATTTGGAAGACAGGAACCTCAGCGTTTACGATGTGATGAGGCCCGGTAGGGCTCGCTTCCAACTCGGTCGCTACATAAGAGAAGGAGCTGGGAACAAGGCGAAGGATTAAAAATTGCGTTATACACCAGAGGTATTAAAAACAGAGATTATTCTTATAAGGGAAGCTCCTATATGCTTCCCTTAATGTTGTGCACCCAGAATAGGCGAGGTACGAGTAACCTTGATGACAGATAGCAGAACAGGCGTATGGCGGAATAACCCGTTTTATGCAGGAAAAAGGAAATATTTAGCGAATATTTTAAAGAGGAGCCGGGACTCGGAAACGGGAGCAGACGAAACCAGCAGGGGACACGGCGGGCACATCCCTACCTTTGGGGCGTCCGAAAATTGAGCGTCAGTCCTGGTCCGCGAGGCTCAGGGAGCGAGCGGGAGCTAAATCACGCCCGGCCAAAAAGTGGGAATACGCCAGGACCCGTGGGCATTGACACCGGTACTCAAAAGGGGGTAAAATAAGCAAACTAAACAATAACTATTGTTAATTGAAAAGGGAGCAAGGTGAAATAAAGTGGAGCGCGAAAGCCATGTAAAACGGGCGGCCAGGCGCATGACTAAGCAGAAAAAGACCATTTTAGAAATACTCCGCAGCACCACATCGCACCCCACGGCCGACTGGATCTATGCCCAGGCGCGAAAAGTCTTGCCGGACATCAGCTTGGGCACCGTATACCGGAATCTCCACGTCTTAAAGGAAGACGGCGAGATTATGGAGCTGAATTACGGCAGCACCTACAGCCGCTACGACGGCAATCCGCGGAACCACTACCATTTCGTCTGCGTAAATTGCGGCGCCGTCCATGACGTGGATATGCCGGCGCTGCCGGAACTGGAAGAGAGGGCTGAGGAAGCGGGCGCAGGCGAGGTATTCTATCATAGGTTGGAATTTTACGGTTTATGCCCTCGCTGCCAGAAAAACAAAATGGCGTGATGGTGACCGGGGGATTAAGGGATGGCGCAGTTGACCAAGAATAGACGATAGGAGGAGCAAATAGGGGGGGCGGGCTGTGGCGCGAACACCGGTTAGGGTAGAGGCTCCTACGGTAGAAGAGGCCTTGAGGCGGGCCACGGACTTGCTGGGTGCTTCCCGGGAGGATTTGGAAGTGGAAGTTCTTGACGAGGGCGCCAGGGGGTTCTGGGGCCTGGGACGCCGGCCCGCAGTGATACGCGCCTGGCTCAAGGTGAAGGAAGAGGAGCAGGAAAAGGGCGAAGGAGGAGAGGATCAGCAGGGTTTGCCGGAACGCGAGGAGGAAGCCCAGGGATACGGCCGGATAGAGGATGGGCGGCTACTGCTGGAAGGCGGAGCTCCGGTGGTCTTGGTCTCCAATCCCCATTTCGAGCTTTATGTTAATGGACAGCTGGTGGAAGGGGAGGCCCAGGTGACCGCCGGGGATGCCGTCGAGATTAAAGGGAAAGAGGAATGGGAGCAAGGCAAGTGGCAGATAGCCGTTCGGGAGGAAGGGCTGGTGGCCGTTGTCTCCCTTTTTCCCACCCGCAAGCGCGTCTGGAAGCTTGTGGACCAACCTCCCTCCCGGAGACTGGAATTAAAGGGTAAGGCTTCCGAGGAGCTCTTGCCCCCCGTGACGTGGGAGCAATTGCAGCAAGAACTCCAGCGGCAGAATATAGTGTACGGCCTGGATTATGAGGCCCTGCAGGAAGTTTGCCGGCGGGTAGACCCCGGGGAAGTGGTTATAGCCCGGGGGAAGCCAGCCCTTCCCCCGCAGGACGCCTGGATAGAGTACTTCTTCGATTTAAGGGAAACCAGCCGGAGGGAAGTAGGGGAAGAGGAAAGGGTCGATTACCGCGAGCTGGTGGTGCGTTCTTCGGTGCAGGCGGGGGATGTCTTGGCTATCTGGCACCCCGGTCAGCCGGGAGAGGCGGGCGTTACGGTGACCGGCCAACCTATCCTGCCGCGTCCCCCCAAGGAACAGGTCCTGGTGGCCGGGCGAGGAACTGCCTTGAGCGATGACGGCGGGCGCTGCGTGGCCACTGCCGAGGGGCGCCCGGTGGCCATCAGGCGAGGTTCGAAGGTAATCGTAGAAGTAACCCCCGTCCTGGTACACCAGGGAGATGTGAATTTGGCCTCCGGGAACCTTAAATTTAAAGGCAATATCGTTATCAGCGGCAGCATCACCGAGACTATGACGGTGGTGGCCACGCGAGACGTGGAGGTCAACGGAGATGTTACCCAGGCTACAGTCCAGGCGGGGGGATCCATCCTTGTGCGCCGTAACGCCATTGGGAGCACTCTAGTGGCCGGTGATACGGGGTCCCTCCTGGTCAAAATGGCCCCCCTGCTGTCCGACCTGAGCGAACAGCTGGCCCGCCTTGTGCAAGCCTTAACCCAGCTAGAGAATCTCGTGGAATCCCGGGATGGGTATGTAATAAACGTGCTGATTGAAAACAAGTTTAAAAGGGTACCGGAATTGATAATCAAACTGGACGCTGCATCCAAAAATATTAATACCCGAAGAGATGGAGAGGCGGAAAGGCTGCTAAAGCTCATCCAGACCCTGAGACAATCCTTCCGCTCGCCTGCCTCTCGCCAGAGTCTGACCCTCCTTTCTTTAAAGGAAATGGCAGCTGCCGTGGAGGAGATGGCCCTGTACTGTCGCGAGGTGCCCGAAGATAACGGCCACGTCACGGTTAATTACGCCTTGAACACCAAAATCCAAGCCCAGGGCGACGTCAAGATTGTGGGGCGCGGCTGCTTTAACACGGAAATAGTGGCGGGCGGCAATGTGGAAATTAACGGCGTTTTCCGGGCCGGAAATCTTTATGCCGAGGGGAATGTGTTCATCCAGGAAATGGGTTCCAGCGGGGGCGCTAGGACGGTTGTCAGGGTGGCGGAGGGGAGAACCATCAAGGTGGGCAAGCTGTGGCCTAACTGTGTGCTGCAGATAGGCAGGCGGATACGCCAGATCGACGGGGAAGAGCATCGGGTTATGGCTTACCTTAGCAGCGAAGGTGAAATAACTTTAGGTACTTTTTAGACGAGGAGCCATGGGCTAAGGAGGTTACCCGGCGCGTGCAAGAAGCCTGGACTTATCTCCGCCAGATTCCCCTCTTTGCGGACCTGACCGAAGAAGAACTGAAAAAGATCGCCGATTTGGCCATAACCAAGCGCTACCGCAAGAACATGTACATCTTCCTGGAGGGCGAGCCAGGGACGGCCTTCTATTTTGTAAAGTCAGGGGCCATCAAGCTGTTTCAGGTTCTGGAGGACGGGCGGGAAAAGATTCTGCACTTTGTCCGGGAGGGGGAAATTTTTGCCGAGGTCGTCCTCTTTGACGGCGGGCCGTACCCCGCCACCGCCGAAACCCTGGAGGACACGGAAGTAGGCTGCATTCGCAACCGGGACATGGAGGAGCTGCTGCGCCGCAACGGCGAAATAGCGGTGAAAATCCTGAAGGTTATGGGCCGCCGCCTGAGACAGGCCCAGAGTCATATTCGAGATCTGGCCCTGAGGGGGGCCTACGGTCGCATGGCCAGCGCCCTGCTGCAGCTTGCCGAAGAATACGGCAGGGAGAAGGGGGGTAAAATAGTAATCGACCTGACCCTCAGCCAGCAGGAGATGGCCAACCTCATAGGAACCTCAAGGGAGACGGTGGCCCGTATTTTAGGCGAGTTCCGCCGCCTGGGGGCCATTAGGATGGAGAGACAGCGGATTACCATCGTGGATCCCGAACAGCTCAAAGCCTGGATTTAGGCCTTTTAGCCCCGCCAACCGACTGCCCGGGCCTGTTAAACTACCTTTTAAACTAAAGCTCTTGCGAAAACCTTGTAAGGGATTATAGAATAATAAGCAGTAAATCACACACGACGTCCGGTTCAGGAGGGTGAAGGATGAATCACGACAGGGAAATGGGTAGCTATAGCGATCTATCCCAAGAGGCCTGGCTGGAACGGTTGCAGTGGCTGGGCATCACGGTAGAAAAGGTAGAAGAACAGGGTTAGGCTTGTAGGTGTAGCCCTGGCCCCGGCCTTTGGGGTTTTTTTATTTTGTTTTCCCTCCTGAGGCTCGGAAGGCGGATGAGCTGTTCACTCTTGATCCATGAGGTCAGGGGTGAGGACGTGAGCTTAATCGCGCCTGGCTAAAGGGAGGTCGGTCCAGACCGGTCATTTTTATTGACAGCGAAAGATGTAGATAGTAAAATAGGAGACGGCGGAAGATGCGGTAAAAACCTCAGGAGGTGATAGGGTGCCGACCTACGAGTTCCGTTGTCAGGACTGCGGGAATCGTTTTACCGTGCGGCTTTCTTGGCAGGAGAAGGACAAGGCCACCTGCCCTTCCTGCGGAGGGCGGCGGTTACAGCAGCTTTTCACGGGAATAACGATCCTGGCCGGAGGGAGCAGCGGTGGAGGGTGTGCTTCCCCTGCCGGCAGCCGGTTTAGCTGAGGCTAGGAATCGGGAGCCGGTGGCCCTCGCGACACTATAATTAAGGGTGCCCCTGGGGAAAGAAGGGGGCTTTTTTATTATGCCTTGCTATTTGCCCTGATAAGTTGTACAATGCTTGGTAGTTGCGAAGGGGAAGGAGTTGTTTTTATGGGTTTCATGAGCTCCCTGCGGCGCCTCGGACGCCGACGGCCGGCATTGGGGATAGGCCTAACCATTGTCCTGGTGGTGGGGTTACTGGCCGGCTATGCCGTCTGGACGCCCCCTGCCGGTATATCCCCCCAGTCGCAAGGACAGGTCGATCCGGCCAAACAGGTGGAGGAGTGGCAGAAGGCAGTCCGGGACCAGATAAGCCAGCGGGAAGCCGAAATTGCGGAGTTAGAAAAGCAACTGGAAGATAAGCCCCAGGATGCCGACCTATGGCTTAAGCTGGGAGATACCCGCTATGCGTTGGGTTCCCTCTATCTATTGACGGAAAGCGACGGGGCCAAGGCCGAAGGGGCTTTTGAGGCCGCTCTGGAGAGTTACGAGAAGGTTCAGAAACTTGACCCGGCAGAGAAGGGTGTATATCTGCGTATAGCCAATACTGCGGTTTTCTTGGGAGATAACGATCGGGCAGAGGCCAACTACCGCCAGGCTGTAGCCGCCGATCCGGCCGACAACAATGCCCGCATGTCCTACGCCATGTTCTTGGCCATGGCCAAATCGGACTATGACGGCGCCATTGCCCAGTGGCAGGAGATTCTAAAGAACAACCCCGAACCTGAGCTGGCCGACCAGGTACGGGAGTTCATCGAGCAGGCCGAGGAAATGAAGAAAGCAGAAAATCCTCCTTCCGGGGGCAATGGATAAAGGCCGGAGAAAGATGATAAAACAGACGTCCGGGAGGGAGCTTCCCCGGGAGCCCTGGAAAAGAAGGGATAAAAACCCTGCCTACCCCGAGAACTCATTGTTTAAGGGGGGAAGGGGACGGAAAAGATAAGCCTGCGGTGCGGAGGCGTTCGGCGAAATGATTGAAGCGCTTGCGGATATTTAAGTTCAGGGCCCAGAGGATGGAAGCATGCTTTTTCACCAGGCCCAGGCGACGGGATATGGAGCCCAAGGAGTAGAACTCCTGCCACGCCCAGTTGAAACCTTCCTGCAGGGTGCGGGGACTCATTCTTTTGGGTTCGAAAACCACCTTGTTGATGGTGTACTCCCGCCAGTCGCTGTTGATGATGCGGCCCTCCTTCTCCAACTGGGCGCGCAGGGGGGTCCCGGGAAAGGGAGTAAGGATGCCGAACTGGGCCGCCTCCAGACGGTTTTCCTGGGCGAATTTTACGGTGCGCTCGAAGATACCCTCATCGTCATCATCAAAGCCAAAAATGAAGGCGCCTTCGATGGCAATGCCGAAATCGTGTATTTTCTTGATGGCCGCCCTGTATTCTTCTACCCGGTTTACGGCCTTACCTACGGCCTTTAAATTAGAGGGAGAAAGGGACTCAAAGCCGATGAAGAGGCCGATGCAGCCGCTGGCGGCGGCCAGGCGGAGGAGCTCTTCGTCCCGGGCGATGTTGAGGGAACCCTGGCTGAACCATTTTATCTTCAGGGGGGCCAGGGCTTGGAAGAGGCGCTTGGCGTAGACGGGATTGCCGATAATGTTATCATCTACAAAGGCGATGACTTCTCCCTCCAGGGCCTGGACTTCCCGCAATACCTCTTCCACCGGCCGGAAGCGGAACTTATGGCCGAAGAACTGGCTGACCGTGCAGAAGGAACAGGCAAAGGGACAGCCCCGGGTGGTCTGGACGGTGTCCGGTACGAGATAGCGGCTGCGGCAGAGTAGGTCGCGGCGGGGAACGGCCATATTCTCCAAGGGGGGGACCTCTGTGTGGCGATAGAACGGTTTCAGGTTTCCGCTTTTCAGGTCTTCCAGGACGCGGGGCCACTGGCCCTCGGCCTCACCGATGACGACGGCGTCGGCGTGGGCTTTAGCTTCTTCGGGCAGGGCTGAAGGATGCATACCGCCCAGGACGACTGGTACGCCGCGACGGCGGAAGGCGTCGGCTATCTCATAAGCCCGGGGGGCCAGGGCCGTCATGGCCGAAATCCCCACCAGATCGTATTTTTCGTCGAAGTCAATGCTGGTCAAGCTCTCATCCAGGACCACTACTTCGTGCTCCGCGGGGGTTAGAGCGGCGAGGGTAATGAGATTTAAGGGTGGGAAAATGGCTTTCTCCTGCTCGCTTTCCCACAGGGGGTCGTGCCACGCCGGGGCAACCAGGGCGATTTTCATGGGAGCCTTCCTCCTAACATACGGGTCGTTTTGGAATGATATTCTTCCCCCTACCCGACGTTTTCATGTAGGCTTAATAATAACTTCGTGATGCAATCCAAAGATTCCTCCCCCCATGGAAAGGAGAAGCAAAGTTGGGTTTTTTGGGCATCGATATAGGAGGTACCAGCATTAAGGCAGGCATCGTGAGCCGGGAAGGCCGGGTCCTGGCCAAGTCCCAAATCCCCACGGCCAAGGAAGCGGGAGTTGCCGGTGTACTGGACCGTGTAACGAAGTTGGTGGACGCCCTCAGGTCCCAGGCTGGCCCGGACGGCCTGCCGCTGGCCGCCGCGGGGGTAGGCGTACCGGGGTCGGTGGAGGTGGACCGGGGGCTCGTGCGCCTGGCACCCAACCTAGGGTGGAGGGATGTTCCCCTGCGGGAGAAATTGCAAGATCTCCTTAAGGTGCCGGTGATCGTCGATAACGATGCCCATATGGCCGCCCTGGGAGAAATGTGGCAGGGGGCTGGCAGGGGATACCGGGATATACTTATGATTACCCTGGGTACGGGCATTGGATCGGCTCTGATCCTCAACGGCGCTGTACACCGCGGCGTTTTCGGCTACGGGGCTGAAATGGGACATGTAAAGGTGCTAAAAGACGGACCCCTTTGCCGCTGCGGAGGCCGCGGATGCCTCGAAACCCTGGCCTCGGCTACGGCTATGGTAAGCCTGGCCGGATGCGAACTGGAGAGGGGATATCCCTCCCTATTGTCGGGCCGCACGCGTCTGGAGGCCAGGGAGATTGTGGAAGGGGCGGCTAAAGGAGATGTTTTGAGCCGGGAGGTTTTGAATGCGGCAGCTCACTATTTGGGGACGGCCCTGGCCAACGCTGCCCTCCTGGTGGGGCCGGCCGTTATCATAATAGGAGGCGGGGTGGCCCAAGCCGGTGACGTCGTACTGACACCTATCCGGGAGGCTTTCGCCGAAGCCCTGGGGGCCTGGCAGGTTAACCCCGTACCCATCCTGGCGGCCCAACTGGGCAACGATGCCGGATTTATAGGGGCGGCCTATTCGGCCCTGCACCCTCCAGGGGCCTGACTCCGGCTGAGGTGTCTTGGCCGAGGTGCCTTTAATGTTTACCGGAGAGGAGTTGGATAAGTGACGGGAGACCGTACACAAGTACAGTTGCCGGGCAACTTCTTGGCCTGCGGTATCGGCAGCCTACCCCACTTGGACCCGCAGGCGGCCTTGGAACTCATTGTCGCCACGCTGCCCCAGATACCCCACTGGCCCCAGCTGCCCCGGCGGGGACACGTGGAACACTTTCTCTACCAGAGCCTGGTTCCCCTGGTAAAGCTGGGGCTCATCCAGGAACCACCCGGTGCTACGGCCTATTTTGCCACCGATTCGCCGGACTGGGCGGAGAAGCTGACCGCCTTTTATACCCTGTTTTTACGGGCGGCGGAAGGTGAAGGGGAGGCCCTCGCAGCCTTCGCCATCCCTCCCGAAGCCGGCGTGGGGTTTTACGCCTTTAAGGGCTGGCTGGAGGAAGGGGGGGCGGGTGGGGCCCGCTTTCTCAAGGGGCAGGTAGCAGGCCCCTTGACGGCCGGTCTTTATTTGACGGACGCGGCGGGACATTACGCCTTTTACGAACCCCAACTGAGGGATCTAATTGTAAAGACTACGGCCTTGCAGGCCCGCTGGCAGGCCCGGGTTTTGGGCAGCTTCGGTCTTCCCGTGATGATTTTCGTGGACGACCCTGCCGCGTCCGCCTATGGAAGTTCGGCCCATGTGGCCCTCGGGCGGGAGGCAGTGGTAGAGGCCCTGGCCGCGGTGGCCGAGGAGATAGAGAAGGAAGGCGGTATCCCCGGAGCCCACTCCTGCAGCGGGGTGGAATGGCCCATTTTCTTTGAGGCGGGTTTCCGGGTGGTGAGTTTCGATGCTTACAATTACTTTACTTCTCTCCAGGTATTCCCCCGAGAAGTAGACGAATTCCTGGCCGGGGGAGGGATACTGGCCTGGGGCATCGTCCCGACCTATGAGGGAGCATGGCAGGAGACGGGCAGTAGCCTACGGGACCGGTTGCAAGGCTGTCTTGAGGAGATGGTCCGGAGGGGAGTAGACCGGGAGCGACTCTATCGCCAGGGCCTGGTAACT
This sequence comes from Thermanaeromonas sp. C210, assembly GCF_013167955.1. Taxonomy (NCBI): domain Bacteria; kingdom Bacillati; phylum Bacillota; class Clostridia; order Neomoorellales; family Neomoorellaceae; genus Thermanaeromonas; species Thermanaeromonas sp. C210. Next base: position 354,697 of record NZ_BLWF01000004.1, on the reverse strand, counting down.
CCCTCCTGCGGCACCGGAACCCTGGCGGAGCCCCTGGCAAAACATATATACCGCCTGACGGCGGAAGTGGCCGCAAATATGCAACAGATCGTCTGAGGCGCCAACTGATTAGCACCCGGAGGAAACTCCTCCCCGAAAAGGGAGGAGTTTCTTTTGTATATAGCAGGAATTTTATCTCCCACGGAGAATATATGGTGGTAGGAAGTGGTGAATAGTGGTACATAAGGGGTAGAAAGTGGGGCCAGGGCCCGTTGTTTATCGGAGAATACCACCATGTCATTGATGATAAGGGTCGCCTCATTATGCCGGCCCGCTTCCGGGAGGAACTGGGAGAAAGGTTCATCGTTACCAGGGGCCTGGATAACTGCCTCTTTGTCTACCCCCTCCGTGGTTGGGAAGAGATGGAACAAAAACTGAAGAGCCTGCCCTTTACCCGGGCCGATGTCCGCGCCTTCGTGCGCTTTTTCTTTTCCGGAGCTACGGAATGTGAGCTGGACCGCCAGGGGAGAATACTGGTGCCGGCCAATTTAAGGGAATATGCCCGGCTGGAAAAGGATGTGGTCATTGCCGGCGTTTCTTCCCGGGTAGAGATCTGGAGCCGGGAACTCTGGGAGCAGTACTTGGCTGCAACGGCCGCGGAATACGAGGCGCTGGCCGAGAAAATGGTGGATCTCAACATCTAGACCGAGGTGCCTCCTTTGGAATTTCAACACGAACCGGTCCTTTTACCCCAGGTAGTGGAGTTCCTGGACCCCAAACCAGGTGAGGTTTTTGCCGACGGCACGGTAGGCGGAGGAGGGCATGCCTTTGCCCTCCTGGAAAGGTTGCTGCCGGGCGGCCTGCTGCTGGGTTTGGACCGGGACGAGGAGGCCCTGGCGGCTGCTGCCTGGAGACTCCGGCCTTTCGGGGCGGCGGTAAAGCTCGTCCGGGCCTCCTTCAGCCGGCTTCCCGACCTTCTGGCTCAAGAGGGATTAGAGGGAATAGACGGCCTCCTCCTGGATCTGGGAGTGTCCTCTTACCAGTTGGAAAACCCCGAACGCGGCTTCAGCTATCAGGTGGACGGGCCCCTGGACATGCGTATGAGCCGGGAGGAAGGCTTAACGGCGGCTGACATCGTCAACACCTGGCCTGAAGAGGAACTGGCCCGCATTATAAGGGAGTACGGTGAAGAGCGTTGGGCTTTTCGTATCGCCCGCTTCATAATCAGAGCCCGCAGGCGCGGGCCCATAACTTCTACGGGAGAGCTCGTTGAGATAATTAAGGATGCAATTCCGGCCAGGGCGAGGAGGTCCGGACCCCATCCCGCCAAGCGGACCTTCCAAGCGCTCCGGATTGCTATCAATGATGAACTCGGAGAGTTGCAGCGCCTTCTGTCCCGGCTGCCGAAGGTACTGCGGCCCGGGGGACGGGTGGCGGTTATATCTTTTCATTCACTGGAAGACCGGCTGGTAAAGGAAGCCTTCAAGAGTTTAAGTCCTCAGGTGCTGGAAATTTTGACGCCCAAACCGGTGGTGGCGGCCCCGGAAGAGATAGCCCGGAATCCGAGGGCTCGGAGCGCCAAGTTACGGGCTGCCCGGCGGGTTCTAAAAGAAAGGGTGGGTGAATAAGCTGTGATAGTAGAAGCGAGGGAAAAGCTTTACTTGCCCCCTCAGCCCACGGCGCCGGAAACTCGGCCGAAAAGGAAGAAGGCCTTAAGGCGCGGCAAGGTGGTTACCGTATCGCTGATCCTGGCGGCCTTTGTCCTCGGCCTTTTGTGGACGTCCCAGTCCATCGGCCTGGTTTTAAAGGGATACGAGTTGAACCGGCTGAAAAAAGAGATAAGCACTTTGCAACAGGCCAATGAAAGATTACAATTAGAGGTAGCCCGGCTCAAGTCTCCGGAGCACGTGGCCCAAGTGGCCACCACCAGACTAGGGATGGTCAAGCCCACCTCTCAGGACATCCGGTTCTTGCCGTCTAGTGAGGAGGAGCCCCTCCAAGTAGCCCAGGAGCACCAGGCTCCTCCAGAACCTTCCGTGAATCACCATCCTCTGTGGCGTGGAGTCGCCCAGGCCATCCAGCACTGGCTGGGAATCAACCCGGCCCAAGCTGCCCAGCGGTAAGGGGGCCGATGTATCCCCCTTTTTAAGAGGGCGACTTAGCTCGTAAAGGAGCGACTTGAGCCGAGGGGGACCTCAATGACGCCTAGCTAAAACGTGGGGATGGTGGTTCAGGTAAGGGGGGCTTGAAGGGGGCCGCTTCCGGCAGATAAGCGGGTGGTACCGTGGTACCTACCGAGGGGCGGAAGGCATGTACGGCAATATTAATATTAAAAAGAGGCTGGTATTGATCTTTTTAATCTTGTCGGCCGGGCTGGGCGTTATCCTTTTCAGGCTGGCCTGGCTACAGCTGGTACGAGGAGAGGAGCTGCAGCAAAAGGCTTTGGAAAACAGGCTGGCACCGGTGCCGGTACCGGCCCAGCGGGGTATAATTTATGACCGTAATAGACGGGAGCTGGCCGTAAATATAACGGCCGACTACATAGGAGCCTTTCCACCCGAAGTAAGGGATTCGGGCCGTCAGGAAGAGGTTGCTCACCAGCTGGCTTCAATCTTGGGCCTTCCGGTGGAAGATATCCTGGAGAAGCTTAATCGCCCTACGGGGTTTGAATATATTGCCCGCAAGGTGGACTTTGCCCGGGCGCAAAAGATCAGGGAGCTGAAGCTGCCCGGCATAGTAGTCGTACCGGAGAACCGCCGTTATTATCCCCACGGTTTGCTGGCGGCCCACGTTCTGGGCTTTGCCGGCGTTGATAACCAGGGCCTCGAAGGGCTGGAGGCCATGTACGATAAGGAATTGAGCGGGATTCGCGGTCAGATCGTACGGGAATTCGATGCCCTGGGCCACGAGATTCCCCAGGCTACTCACCGGTATGTACCACCCCAAGACGGTCATAGCCTTGTTTTGACCATCGACCAGACCATCCAGTTTATGGCCGAACGTGAACTGGACCAGCTAATGGCGAGTCCTACCAGCCCCCGCAAGGCAAGCATCTTGCTTATGGATCCCCAGAGCGGGGAAATCCTGGCTATGGCCAGCCGCCCGGCCTTTGATCCCAATAATTTTGCGGCTTACCCCCAGGAGACGTGGGGCAACCCGCTGGTGCGGGACGCCTATGAACCGGGATCCACCTTCAAAATCATTACGGCCGCCGCTGCCCTGGAGGAGGGAGTCGTCCGGACTGAGGAGAAGTTCTATGATCCGGGATATATAAAGGTGGGCCCGGACACGGTCCGGTGCTGGGCCTGGCCCATGGGCCACGGCAGTGAAACTTTTGCGGAGGGGGTAAAGAATTCCTGCAATCCTGTTTTTGTAAGCATCGCGCTGCGCCTGGAGGAGAAGAAGCCGGGTACTTTTTATGATTATATAGAGGCCTTCGGCTTCGGCAGCCCGACGGGTATCGATCTTACGGGAGAGGCGACGGGGATTTTAATCCCCCGGGAGGAGTTAAAGCCCATTAACGTGGCTACTATTAGCATGGGTCAAGGTATAGCCGTCACTCCTATCCAACTGGCTACCGCGGTGGCGGCGGTGGCCAACGGCGGTAAGCTGGTCCGGCCTTATCTGGTTAAGGAAGTTTTGGATTCCGAAGGTAACACCGTATGGCGCCAGGAGCCCAAGGTGGAGCGCCAGGTGATCTCTCCGGGCACGGCCGAAACCCTGAGGAAGCTTCTGGAGGGAGTGGTAAGTGAAGGGACCGGGCGGAATGCCTACATACCCGGCTACCGGGTGGCCGGCAAGACGGGAACGGCCCAGAAGGCGGGCCCGGGCGGCTACATGGAAGGGCGCTATGTGGCTTCCTTTGTCGGCTTTGCGCCGGCCGACAATCCCCGGGTTCTGGCGCTGGTGGTAGTGGACGAACCCCAGGGCTATCCTTACTATGGGGGGACGGTGGCCGCGCCTATCTTCCAGAGGGTAGTGGCCGATACTTTGCGCTATCTCGAGGTGGCCCCCCAGTATTCCTCTTCGGAGCAGGCGGAAGAAAAGAAGGCCGTGGAAGTGCCCGAACTGGTGGGGCTGACCTTGGAAGAGGCCAAGTCCCGGCTGCAGGCCGCCGGACTGGACAGCCGGGTAGAAGGAGAGGGCGGCGTGGTGGTGGCCCAGGTACCCAAGGCCGGGGTGGTGGTATCTCAGGGCACCAGGGTGATCCTCTACCTTCAGGGAGAACCCGGTAAACCGCAGGTTCCCGATGTGACGGGCCTCCGTATCCCCGAGGCGGCCGAAGTACTGGAGGCTTACGGGCTGACCCTGGTACCCGAGGGTAGCGGCCAGGCAGCCGAGCAGAGTCCGGTACCGGGTACGGAGGTTGCTCCGGGCACCCGGGTGCAGGTGAGGTTCTACGAACCTTCCCGGCCGGCCTTGGGACCATAAGGGGAGCTAGGCTATTCCCGGTTTTTGGCCAGGTTCCCTTCGACTTTCCCTGGCCCTGCGGGCCCTGCCCATCCAAGGAAGGTGTAAGAACGGGTTCTGGTGGTTAAAAATAGAAATATAGAAAGTCTGTGGAAGGTACAGCCGGAAGGGGGCAGAAGGGGTTATGCTTACCCTGGCTAAACTGGCGGGGGCTGTCGCAGGAGTACTGGCCCAGGGCGGTCCCCGGGATATCGAGATCCGAGGAATACACTACAATTCTCGCCGGATTGAACCGGGCTTTCTTTTTGTGGCCGTGCCGGGTTTGCGGACCGACGGCCATCTTTATGTCCAAGAAGCCTTCCGGCGCGGAGCCGTGGCCGTAGTCGTCCAGAAGGATGTGCCTTTGCCCCCGGAAGTGGCCTGGTTAAAGGTTGAGGATAGCCGCCGGGCCCTGGCCGACCTGGCGGCCTGCTACTACGGTTACCCTTCCCGCCGCCTACGCCTTTTCGGGGTAACGGGCACCAATGGGAAGACGACCACCACCTATCTCATCCAGGAGATCCTCCAGCAGGCCGGCTGCCCTGCCGGACTGGTGGGAACCATCGCTAACCGGTTGGGTAGCCGGGTGTGGCCTGCCGAGCATACTACTCCCGAATCCCTCGACCTGCAGGCCTTGCTCGCGGAGATGTTGGAAGCCGGCGCCCGGGCGGTGGCTATGGAGGTTTCTTCCCATGCCCTGGCCCTCGAGAGGGTGCGGGGGACGGAGTTCGACGTGGCCGTTTTCACCAATTTGACCCAGGATCATCTGGACTTTCACCCTGACATGGAGAGCTACTTTGCGAGCAAAGCCAAATTATTTGAGGAGTTAGGGCGCGGGTACAAGGGCGGGCTCAAGTACGGCGTGGTAAATGCCGACGATCCCTGGGCAGAACGATTAATACCGCTGGTGAAGGTTCCGGTGGTCACCTACGGCCTCGGCCCCCAGGCCGTAATCCGGGGGGAGGGCCTGCGGATGGATAGGAGCGGTTCGAGCCTGGTGGTTGTGGGTCCGGGCTTCCGCATTCCCTTGAGACTAAGGCTCCTCGGCCAATTCAATGTCTACAACGCCCTGGCCGCCTGGGCCGTGGCCTGGCAGGAGGGGCTGGATCTTCACCAAGTAGCCGATGCCTTGGGCCGGGTAACGGGGGCGCCCGGGCGGTTTGAAAGGGTGGAGAAGGGACAGGATTTTGCCGTTATTGTAGATTATGCCCACACCCCGGACGGTCTGGAGAACGCCCTCCGGGCGGCCCGGCAACTGACGGAGGGACGGCTTATCGTCGTCTTCGGTTGCGGCGGGGACCGGGATCGTAAGAAGCGTCCCCTTATGGGCGAAGCGGCGGCCCGGTGGAGCGATTATTGTATAATAACTTCGGATAACCCCCGCAGCGAGGAACCGGAAGATATTATCGCCGAGATAGAGCCGGGGGTACGGAGGGTGAGAACTAAAAACTATGAGATAGAGGTAGACCGTCGGCGGGCCATTGCCCGGGCCCTGGGTATGGCCGAGCCGGGGGATACTGTGGTCATCGCCGGCAAAGGGCACGAAAACTATCAGCTCGTGAAGGGTCAGGTGCTGCCCTTTGACGACCGAAAAGTAGCCGCCGAAGAATTGGAACGTCTGGGGTATAGGGAAAGGGTCTGAGTTATCCGCACTTTTGGGGGTAGAGGCCTGCTCTGGCTTGAAAGCGAGGGACTAACCCGAGCGGCTGCCAAACTTCACGAAGACGAAAAACGGAGGCGGACCCGAGGCCATGGAAGGCCGAGGCCAGCAACGGAGATAGGATGTCGAATTGGCCGGGAAATCCGCCGGAGCTTGAAGCTGAGTAATAGTTTGGCCCGCGAGGGAGGCCTTTGCGAGCGAAAGCCAAGCAGACCTATGCTCGAAATGGGGATACGTCAGGGAAACGGTGGGAGGAAACAGGTGATTGCATTAACCCTGGGAGAACTCTGTCGGATTTTAGGGGCCGAATTGATACAGGGGGACCCTGGCAGGGAGATTAAGGGCGTGAGCACCGACAGCCGCCGGGTCTGCGGGGGAGAAGTGTTCTTTGCCCTTAAAGGGGAACGTTTTGACGGCCACGACTACGTGGAAGAAGCCCTGGCCCGGGGCGCCGTGGCGGCTGTGGTGGCCCGGTTACCCTCGGCGGTGAAGGGACCCCTCCTTAAGGTTCCCGATACCTTAGAGGCCCTTCAAGCCCTGGCCGCCTACCACCGGCAGAGGATTTTCCGGGGTGAGCTTATAGGGGTGACCGGCTCCAGCGGCAAGACGACCACCAAGAACCTGGTGGCTCAAGTACTGGAGGCTAAGTTTAGAGTTTGCAAGACGCCGGGCAACCTTAATAATGAGATCGGCCTTCCCCTTACTCTGTTGCAGTTGACGCCGCAGCACCAGATGGCGGTAGTAGAAATGGCTATGCGGGGATTGGGGGAGATCGCAGCCTTATGCCGGCTGTCCCGACCTACGGTGGGGATAATCACCAATATCGGGACTGCCCACCTGGGCAGACTGGGGTCCATTGCCAATATTGCCCGGGCCAAAGGAGAGCTTGTGGAAGCCCTACCGCCAGAGGGCCTGGCCGTTCTGAACGGTGATGACCCGTGGTGTCGCCGGCTGGCCCAGAATACCCGGGCCAGGGTTGTTTTCTACGGGATCGGGGAAACAGCGGCCGTGCAGGCTAGGGATATCAAGGCGCTGGGCAGGGAAGGGACGGAATTTCGGGCCGTCTTTCCCCGGGGAGAAGTGATGGTTCGCCTTCCGGTACCGGGCCTCCACAATGTGCTGAACAGCCTGGCCGCCATGGCCACAGGGTACTGCCTGGGTGTAGACCCGGAGGACATGGCCCTACGTCTGGCCTCCTGGCCTCGAGAAAGTATGCGGCAGGAATTTTTGCCCGGTCCCCGGAGTTCGTATATATATAACGATGCTTATAATGCCAACCCCGAATCCACTGCAGCGGCCCTGGAGGTCGTGGCCCAATTGCCGGGGCGCAAGGTGGCCGTCTTGGGGGACATGCTGGAACTGGGAGACCGGGCGCCTGAATTCCACCGGCGGATAGGCAGGGCGGCTGCCGAAGCCGGAGTAAGTCTCCTGCTGACGGTGGGAGAACTGGCGAGGGAGATTGCCCGGGGCGCAAGGGAGGCAGGTATGGCCCCCGATAGGGTATTTTCCTTTAGCGGTCCCCGGGAAGCCGGTGCCTTCCTGGCCCGCCATCTGGCCCCGGGAGATGTCGTCCTCCTGAAAGGTTCGAGGGCTGTGGGTATGGAGCAGGTTTTAGAGGTACTGGAAGAGGTGGAATGATGGAGCAGGGTTTATGGGCGGGTTTTCTGGCCTTTATCATCAGTGTGATTTTAGGACCGCCTGTGATCAAGCTGTTGCAAAGTTTGCGGGCCGGTCAGGTAGTCCGGCGCGATGGGCCCCGGACTCATCTGGGCAAGTCGGGTACTCCAACCATGGGCGGAATTATTTTCTTGGCGGCCATGACGGTAGCCATCGTGGTGCTCGCGCCGGCCGATGGGTTGACTCTTACCCTTTTGGGCCTCACCTGGGGTTACGCCCTTTTGGGGCTCGCCGACGATGCCCTTAAGGTCGTATGGCGGCGGCCCCTGGGATTGCTGGCCAGGCAAAAACTGGGAGGACAGGTGTTACTGGGCCTGGCTGCGGGGCTGCTGGCTATGGGGTTTCTCGGCAGGGGCACGGAGGTGGCCATCCCCTTCACCTCCTGGCGGTGGGATTTGGGATGGTACTACCCTTTGCTGGCAGCACTCCTCCTGGTATCTACTACCAATGCCGTGAACTTGACGGACGGGCTGGACGGGCTGGCGGCGGGAGTCACCTTCTGGGTAGCCCTGGCCTATTTGCTCCTTTCCCTGGCGGCTGGCGAGGTGGGTCTGGCAATCCTTGCCGGGGCCCTGGCAGGAGGATGTCTGGGCTTTTTGGTGTATAATTTCTATCCGGCCCGAGTTTTTATGGGAGATACGGGATCCCTGGCCCTGGGGGCGGCCGTGGGGCTGCTCAGTATTATGACGCGGACGGAACTGGTGCTTCCCATTATAGGCGGGGTTTACGTGTTGGAAGCCCTTTCCGTCATTCTCCAAGTATTTTTTTTCCGCCTCACCGGGCGCCGGCTCTTTCGCATGAGCCCCCTGCACCACCACTTTGAGCTTTTGGGCTGGCCGGAAACAAGGGTAGTTTTATTTTTTTGGGCCATCGCCGCCGTTATGGCCGGCTTGGGCCTTTTCAGCTTAACCCTGTGAGGGGCACCGGTAGCTTTGGCCCCGCTTGGAACTGGGTTTTAGGGCTCCGGTGCCCGCGATCGAGGGTCTTCCTGACGGGATGCCGGCAGGGTCGGGGGAATTCTTACAGACTGGAAAAGAGGCGCGCAGAATGGACTGGAAGGGTTCCAAAGTTCTGGTGGTAGGACTGGGTAAGAGTGGGACGGCGGCGGCCGGGGTCTTGGCCGACCTGGGCGCCGTAGTGGTCGCTTGCGATAAAGACGTTAAAGGGGAGGAGGAGGTACGAGAACTCCGGGATAAGGGGGTGCGGCTGATACTGGGATCTTACCCGGACCTTGCTACCTGGAAACCCCACCTGGTAGTGACCAGCCCCGGGGTACCCTCCTGGGAACCTCCTCTAAGGATGGCCCGGGAACTGGGCATCCCTGTGTGGGGAGAATTGGAGCTGGCCTACCGGCTTTTGCCGCCCCGGAGCACGGTGATAGGGATAACCGGCACCAATGGAAAAACCACCACCACGGCCCTCGTAGGGCAGATGCTCCAGGATGCCGGCTACGCGGTGAAGATAGGTGGTAACATAGGTACTCCCCTGGTAGCGGAAGCGGTCAAGGCTTGGCCAGGATGGTACTTTGTGTGCGAAGTGAGCAGTTTTCAGCTGGAAACCGTCGAGCTCTTTCGTCCCCGGGTGGCGGTCATCTTAAACATCACGCCTGATCACCTGGACCGCCACCTTACCTGGGAGGAATACGTCCGTTGCAAGGCGCGGCTTCTGGCGTCCCAGGAGAAGGACGACTTTGCGGTTCTCAATTTCGATGACCCTGTAGTGCGGGAACTAAAGAATAAGGCCAAGGGGCAGGTGCTCTTTTTCAGCCGCGAGCGACGGCCGGAAAGGGGGGCCTTTGTGCAGGAGGGCCGGCTTTGCCTGGATTTAGGAGACGGTGCCCGGTACTTGTGCCGCGTGGAGGAGCTGGCTTTGAAGGGAGCCCATAATTTGGAAAATGCCCTGGCAGCCGCCGCGGCGGCCGGCATTCTGGGTGTGTCCGCCTCCCGTATTGCCCACACCTTAAAGACTTTTCCGGGAGTCCCCCACCGCTTAGAATTCGTGGCCGAGATTAAGGGCGTCCAGTACATAAACGACTCCAAGGGCACTAACCCCGAAGCCACCCTCAAGGCCCTGGACGCCTATGCCCAGCCGCTGATTCTAATTGCCGGGGGCAAGAACAAGGGAAGCGATTTCACCTGCCTGGCCCGGAAAATGCGGGAGAGGGTAAAACACCTCATACTTCTGGGGGAAGCGGCTCCGGCCCTGAAAGAGGCGGCCCAAAGGGAGGGAGTGGCTTCTATTTTGGTGGTAAGAGATTTAGTGGAAGCCGTGAACCGGGCCTACAATCTGGCCGAACCCGGTGACGTGGTACTCTTGTCCCCTGCTTGTGCCAGCTGGGATATGTTTAAGAATTACGAGGAGCGAGGGGAGCTGTTTAAGCGCCTCGTCCGTTCCCTGGGGGAGGGCGGAGAGAGCTATGCCGAGGCGGGCCGGACCTGTTGACTTCGGCATTTTTCTATCCACCCTGGTATTGCTTGCGATGGGCATCGTCATGGTTTTCAGTTCCAGTGCCGTAACTTCGGCCTACAGTATGGGGGATGCCTTTTACTACCTTAAGCGCCAGCTGACGTGGGCCGGTTTGGGTCTGGTCGGCATGGTGGCTTTAATGGGCTTTCCCTATTCCCACTGGCGGCGGCTGGCGGCGCCCCTGCTGGGGATATCCGTATTCCTGCTCATTCTGGTTCTAATGATAGGGATAACGGCCAAGGGATCCAGCCGGTGGCTGGGTGTAGGTTCTCTGTCCTTCCAGCCCTCCGAGCTAATGAAGCTGACCATGGTGATTTTTTTGGCTGCCAGCCTGGCCGATAATAACCGGGGGCTGGGGGACTCCTTCGTCCGGGGCTTGGGGCCTTATCTCCTTTTGATAGGAGGAGTATGTGGCTTGATCCTGGCCCAGCCGGACCTGGGAACAGCAGTGGCGCTGGCCGGAAGTACCTACCTCATGCTGGCGGCCGGAGGAGCCAACCGTAATCACTTAATGATCCTGTTCTTGGGAGGGCTGGCCTTAGTGGTCGCCGCCATTGCCCTGGCTCCCTACCGCATGGCGCGATTCACCGCTTTTCTAAACCCCTGGGCCGATCCCCAGGGACACGGGTACCAGACTATCCAGTCCTTGCTGGCCCTGGGCTCGGGGGGGGCCTTTGGCAGCGGCCTGGGGCAAGGGCGGCAAAAGCTTTATTATGTACCGGAAAAGCATACCGACTTTATCATGGCTATTTTAGGTGAAGAGCTGGGCTTTGTGGGCGCGGCCCTGGTGGTTACGGCCTTTTTCATCTTCTTGTGGCGGGGCTTTCGCACGGCCCTCAATGCGCCCGATGCTTTCGGGAGTTTGCTGGCCGCAGGCATAACTACTATGGTCGTCCTGCAGGCCCTCATCAATATGGGTGTAGTGACGGGGCTCCTGCCGGTAACGGGGATAACTCTGCCCCTGGTGAGCTACGGGGGTTCCTCCTTAATTTTTACCCTGGCCGGGATAGGGATTCTGCTCAATGTTTCTCGCTATGCCCATAATTAGGGGCCGCCAACCCTCCGGTTGCCCGGCTTGGACCGGGAACAACTAAAGGGTCGGAGGCGACCCGAGGGGCGAGGACGGTTAGATTGACGTCTTTCCCCGGTGGGACCGCGATAATCATGGGAAACGGGGTGCTGTTCCTTTGCGGGTGGTTATTACGGGCGGTGGAACCGGCGGCCATGTTTATCCGGCCCTGGCCATTGCCCAGGGGCTGAAGCAGGCTGAGCCGGAGGCCGAGATTCTCTATATCGGTACGCGCCGGGGTCTGGAAGCGGATGTAGTTCCCCGGGCCGGGCTCCCCCTGGCGACCATTACCGTACAGGGGCTGGAGCGCCGGAGGATATGGAGAAATTTTTGGGCCCTGGCCCGCCTGGGTCGGGGGTTGGCTGAAGCCTACCTTATAGTTCGGCGCTTCCGACCTGACGTGGTGGTGGGCACCGGCGGTTATGTCTGCGGCCCGGTATGCCTGGTAGCCGCCGTCCTCGGGATCCCGGTGGTCCTGCACGAGCAGAATGCCTTCCCAGGCATGACCAATCGCTGGCTGGCCCGGGTGGCCCATACCGTCTGCCTTACCTTTCCGGAGGCGGCGAAATTCTTTCCCCGGGGTGCAGAACTGGTGACTACCGGGTTGCCGGTGCGGCCGGAGATCTTGCGGGCCCAACGGGCAGAGGCCCGGGAACGGCTGGGGATAGGTCGCGGGGATACCTTCATTCTGAGCGTGGGCGGTAGCCAGGGCGCCCGGAGTTTAAACCGGGCCATATTACCTGTACTGCAGTTTTATCGTGGACAACCATCCGTGCGTATTCTCCATGTGGCGGGACGCCAAGGGTATGAAGTCCTGAAGGAAGAAGCCCAAAGTCTCGGCATAGATATGGACAAAAATGGCAACATTACCATTACACCCTATTTATATGAAATGGATGTTGCCCTGGCAGCAGCGGATTTAGTGGTCGGGCGGGCAGGTGCCTCCTTTTTGGCCGAAGTTCTGGTCCGGGGGCTTCCGGCCGTTCTCATACCTTACCCCTACGCGGCCGGTAATCACCAGGAGTATAACGCCCGTGCGGTAGCCCACAGAGGGGCGGCGGTGGTAATCCGGGATCACGAGCTTAAAAGCGGGAGACTGCTTACCACCCTGCAGTCCTTGTTGGCCCAGCCCTCAAGGCTCAAGGCCATGGCGGAGGCCAGCCTGCGCCTGGGACGACCGGACGCCCTGGAGCGAATTGTGGAACGTATCCTGGCGGTAGCCCACCGGCCCTGACGTCACCCCTGGAGTCTGCCCTGCATATGATGCAAGTGTACTCAGGACGCTGCTGATGCCGGGGGCTGGTATTCCGAGGAAAGGAGATGAAAGATTGTCGGGTAAGGGTTGGACCCATTTTATCGGCATCGGCGGAGTGGGCATGAGCGGGCTAGCCCAGATCCTGGTGGCCGAAGGCCAGTTGGTATCCGGATCCGACCTGAGGGAGAACAGGTTTACGCGCTTGCTGGCCCAGCGCGGGGCCCTCATTTACCGCGGCCACTGTGCCGACCATATAGCAGCAGGTGTGGAGCGAGTCGTTATATCTTCCGCCGTATCCCCGGATAATCCCGAAGTCCGGGAGGCGCAGGAGAGGGGCCTCCCGATAATCAAAAGGGGGCAGCTCCTGGCCGAACTCATGGAGCGGCAAAGGGGTATTGCGGTAGCGGGGGCTCACGGCAAGACGACGACCACGGCCATGATCACCCTCACCCTGCTGGAGGGCGGATTGGATCCCACGGCAGTGGTGGGAGGATATGTTCCGGAACTGGGAAGTAACGCCCGGCGGGGGGCCGGTCCCTTTTTCGTGGCCGAGGCCGATGAGAGCGACGGTTCCTTTCTCTGGTTAAGGCCGGAGATAGCGGTAGCCACCAACATAGAAGACGATCACCTTGACTACTACGGTAGCCTGGAAGCCATAATTAAGGCCTTCGCCACCTTTCTAGGCAACGTAAAGCCGGGAGGGGAGGCGGTTATTTGCGCAGACGATCCCTCTTTAGCAGGGATAGCCGCTAGGCTTACAAAAAATGGCATCACCTACGGCCTGGGGGAAGGGGCCCGGTTTCAAGCCAGGGAAATTAATCTAAAGGGATTGGGAAGCACGGCTAAAGTATATTGCGGCTCACGGTTTCTGGGGAGCCTGGAGCTCAACGTTCCCGGCAAGCACAACGTCGTTAACGCCCTGGCGGCCGTAGCCGTGGGCCATAGTCTCGGGTTGCCCTTCTCCACCATACAGGCCGGCCTGGTTGGCTTCCGTGGTGTAGAGCGCCGGTTTCAAATTTTAGAAGGCAAGGGCAGTATTTGGGTGGTGGATGATTATGCCCATCATCCCACGGAGGTCAGGGCCACCCTGGCGGCGGCCAGGCAGGTTGGGGCCCGGCGGGTGGTGGTGGTCTTCCAGCCCCACCGCTACACCCGCACCCTTCACCTGCACCGGCAACTGGGCCAGTCCCTCTGCCAGGCGGACCTGGTAATCATTAATGAAATATATTCTGCCGGGGAAAAACCTATGCCGGGCGTTACCGCGGAGTTAATCGTAAACTCCCTCCTGGAGGCAGGCCATTCCGCCGTCTACTATCTGCCTACGGCTGGCGAAACCCTGGAGTTTTTGCAGAAGAACTGCCGGCCTGGTGATCTGGTGTTAACTTTAGGCGCCGGCGATGTGAACCGGGTAGGAGAAGAGCTGGTCTGCTACCTCAACGGTTCTGGGCCGGGTAGAGGCGGGGCGGAGGGCTAGAGGGTGAAGGGGCAGAGCTTGGCAACTGAGCTTCAAGGCCGGATCAAGGGCCGGGTGCTCCCCGAGGAGCCCCTGGCCAGGCATACTACTTTTCGCATAGGCGGCCCGGCAGAGTTCCTGGCCTTGCCCGCCGACCGTACCGACCTGGAGATTTGCCTCACCTTTGCCCGGCAGAAGGGTCTGCCCCTCTATGTCATGGGGAACGGGTCCAACCTTCTCGTGCGGGATGAGGGGGTGCGGGGGCTGGTGATTAAGATGGCGGGGCTCGGCCGGGTTGAGGTGCGGGACCGGACTGTGTGGGCGGAAGGGGGGGCTCCTTTGCCCCTGGTTCTGGCCGAGGCACGCCGGGCCCGCCTAACGGGTCTGGAATTTGCCGCCGGTATCCCGGCTTCTGTAGGGGGTGCCGTGGTCATGAACGCCGGTACTCCGGAGGGGTCGATAGGGCGGCTGGTGGAAAAAGTGGAAGTGCTGGACCGGGACGGCAAAGCCCTAACCCTTGGTGGTGACGAACTGGATTTTAAGTACCGGGAGAGCAAGTTAAAAGGGGCGGGCCTGGTAGTCGTCGCGGCCGCGCTTTCCCTAAATGCAGGAGACGAAAAGGAAATTGTAGAGGCCATAGCCCGCAACCTGGCCTTGAGGCGTCGCAAGCAGCCCTTAAATTGGCCTAATGCCGGAAGCATTTTCAAGAACCCGCCAGGCCATTATGCCGGATGGCTTATCGAACAGGTGGGAGCCAAAGGATGGCGCCAGGGAGATGCGGAAGTATCATCCGTGCATGCCAATTTCATTGTTAACCGCGGCAGGGCCACGGCTTCGGACGTACTGCACCTGGTGGCCAGGATCCAGCAGGCCGTGGCCGACAAATTCGGCATTTTCCTGGAAACGGAGATAGAGGTATGGGGAGAGGGCCCCTGAACAGGGGAGGGTAGGGGATGGAACGTCTGGTTATTGTGGGCGGCAACCGCCTGGAAGGAGAGCTGCGTGTAAGCGGGGCCAAAAACGCCGTACTTCCCCTCATAGCAGCTACTTTATTGACGCGGAAACCTTGTGTCCTGGAGGGAGTACCCGACCTGCGGGACGTTGCTGTTATGATGGAAGTAGCCAGCTTTTTGGGAGCTGAGGTCAAGAAGGAGGGGGAAAGCCTGTACATTCATCCGGCCGGCGCGGCATCCCGCGAAATTCTACCACCGCTGATGCGGCGCCTCCGGGCTTCTAATCTGGTCATGGGGCCTCTTTTGGGACGCTGGCATTACTTTAAAGTAGCCTATCCCGGCGGCTGCGCCATAGGCTCGCGCCCCATGGACCTGCACTTAAAGGGTTTTGTGGCCATGGGGGCCTCTATAGTAGAAAAACAGGGATTTATTGAAGCTAAGGCCTCCAGGCTGCGAGGGGCGGATATCCTTCTTGATTTTCCCAGTGTGGGGGCAACGGAGAATATTATGATGGCCGCGGTGCTTGCCGAGGGAGTTACCTTGATCCGGAACGCGGCCCGTGAGCCCGAAATCGTGGACTTACAAAATTTTCTTAATAAGCTGGGTGCTCGTATTCAAGGTGCCGGCCAAGATGTGATCCGCATAGAGGGCGTCAAGGAGCTAACAGGGGCCAGCCATCGGGTCATTCCGGACCGCATTGAGGCGGGAACTTATCTGGCGGCTGTGGCCGGTACTAAGGGCAAGGTATTCTTGCGGGGGGCCCGGTACGACCATATGGCGGCGGTCATAGCCAAATTGCGGGAGATGGGTGCCCGGGTAGAGGAAGATCCGGCGGGGATCCGCCTGGAAGCAGAAGGACGGCTCAAAGCGGTGGACTGCCGAACCCTGCCATATCCCGGCTTCCCTACCGACATGCAGCCCCAAATAATGGCGTTAATGACCACGGCGAAAGGCACGAGTATCCTGTGCGAGAGCATTTTTGAAAACCGCTTTCGCCATGCAGCAGAACTCAAGCGCATGGGTGCCGATGTAAAGATAGAGGGGAAGATTGCGGTTATTAATGGGGTTTCTAAGTTAAGCGGGGCGGTGGTGGAGGCCACCGATTTGCGGGCAGGAGCAGCCCTGGTAGTGGCGGGGCTGATGGCTGAAGGAGTAACTTACGTAGAAGGGGTGCACCACCTGGACCGTGGTTATGAGAGAATGGAAAGCAAGTTCCAGAGCTTGGGCGCCCAGCTCACCAGGGAGAGAGAGGGTTAGCCCTCCATTTTTTGGCAACATCTTGGACAAGTCCGGGGATTCTGATATAATGGCGTTGAATATGAGGAGGCGCTCCCGCCGGCAGAAAAGAAGGCGCCTGAAGGGCCTTGTCTTCAGTTTGTTAATCATCACGTCCTTATTTTTTTTCCTTCATTCGGGTATCTTCAGTTTGCAGGCGGTGGAGGTTAGAGGCAACGTCAGGGTGCCGGAGGGGGAGGTTCTTCGCCTGGCCGCCGTGGAGCCCGGCCTGAACCTCTGGCAGCTGGATGTCAGGGCCGTGGCCGAACGCGTGAGGGTGCATCCTTTAATCGAAGAGGTGCAGGTGGAGCGCCGCTGGCCCCACACCCTCGTGATCACCCTGCGCGAGCGAGAGGCCCTAGCCCTTCTGCCGGCCCAGGAGGGGTTCTGGGTAGTGGATGGCCAGGGGTACGTTATGGAAGGGACTTCCAGTCTACGCCAGCGGGAGCTGCCGTTGATTTCAGGCCTGGAGTTAGGGGAAGACTTAGGGCCCGGCGTTTGTTTGCGTGACGAAGGCCTTAAGGCGGCCCTGACGGTCTTGAAGGAGCTCTCTCCCCAAGATCGTCAGCAAATAATGGAGATAGAAGCGGGGGAGGCCGACAACCTGTTGCTTTATTTGCAGGGACAGGTTAAAGTTAAGTTTGGCGATAGCGGTGGCGCGGAGGAAAAGTGGCAGAGATTAAAGGAGGCCCTACAGGGTGCCGGCCCTTTAGGGTCCTTGGAATACATCGATGTAAGTTTTGCGGGGCCTCCGGTAATCAAGGTCCGGCAAGAAAGGTGATGGCATCATGTGGCTTCCCCTTTTGGGCTTGCTCTTCGGCATCGTCTTGGGATTGCTTCTCCCTGTGAAGATCCCGGTGGCCTATGCCAAATATATGTCGGTGGCGGTACTCGCCGCTCTGGATTCGGTTTTTGGAGGCTTGCGGGCTACCCAGGAGGATAATTTCGACCACGCGATCTTCCTTACCGGATTTTTTTCCAACACCCTGCTGGCCGGTTTCCTAGCCTATATAGGCGACCAGTTGGGCGTAGAGCTGTATTTGGCCGCGGTGGTAGTATTCGGGGCCCGGATATTCCAGAATTTAGGCATTATCCGCCGCCACCTTCTAAAGCGCAAGAGAACTTAGCCGGGACCATAATTTCTCGGGGATAAAAAAAGGAAAGGCCGCAGTTGTGTTGAATTTTTCTTGATAGGGACAGAGGCCCTAGCAAGGCCTTGGTTGCCGGAGGTGCCGGGTTTGCCCAAGGATGAAGTGGTAGCCGGACTGGACATAGGGACGACCAAAGTCGTGATGGCCGTAGCCGAGGTGGAAGAGGAAGGACGCCTTAATATTATCGGCCTGGGCGAGGTTCCTTCGGCGGGCCTCCGGAAGGGCATCATCGTGGACATTGAACATACGGCCCAGGCCGTTGCTCGGGCGGCGGCTATGGCGGAAAGGATGAGCGGGTACCGGATACGTTCGGCTTATGTGGGTATTACGGGGTCCCACATTCAGTCCCTCAACAACCGGGGTGTGGTGGCCGTGGCGGGGGAGAACAGGGAAATCGAGCCGGAGGATGTAAAACGCGTCCTGCAGGCGGCGAGGGTAATACCCCTGGCAGCGGAACGGCAGATTGTCCATGTTTTGCCCCGCCAGTACATAGTGGACGGCTACGACGGGATAATCGATCCTGTAGGGATGACCGGATCGCGGTTAGAGGTGGAAACCCACATTGTCACCGCGGCTGGTGCGGCGGTGCAGAATTTACTCAAAAGTGTACAACGGGCCGGCCTCGAAGTTGAACAGTTGGTTCTGAATCCCCTGGCCTCGGCGGAAGCCGTCCTCCAGCCGGCGGAAAAGGAACTGGGTGCTGTAGTGGTGGATGTGGGCGGAGGGACGACCGAGATAGCAGTGGTGGCCCAGGGCGGGCTATGGTTCGCTTCGGTTCTTCCAGTAGGCGGAGATCATATTACCAGCGACATAGCGGTGGGCTTGCGTACCCCCCTGAGCCAGGCCGAGAAAATTAAGAAGGAATGGGCGGCTATCCCGGTGGGCACAGTACCCGATAACGAGCTTCTGCCCGTACCCAATGTGGGAGGCCACGGGGAGCATACGGTTTCCAAGAAGATGCTGGCTTCCGTTATACAGCCCCGGGTAGAGGAGATCTTAACCCTGGTGCACCGGGAAATAGGACGAGCAGAGTTTAAGGGGCTCCTTCCGGGGGGCGCAGTATTGACCGGCGGGGGCTCCCTCCTGCCCGGGATGGCCGAGCTGGCGGGGGAGATACTCCAGTTGCCGGTGAGGGTAGGGGCGCCGTGCCGGCTAGGGGGCCTGGCCGATATGGTATCCACGCCGGCTTACGCTACCAGCGTGGGCCTGCTGATCTACGGGGCTCGAAGTCTGGGCAGGGCTCAGGCGGCTGCCGGCCGTGAGCCTGTGTGGTGCAACCTATGGACTTATCTTAAAGGGTGGCTGCGTGAACTATTTCAGTAAGCTAGCAAAGGGAGGAATAACGGGTGCTGGAATTTGATGATGGGGACCTCAACCACCAGTTTGCAGTTATTAAAGTGGTGGGTGTGGGGGGCGGAGGGAATAACGCCGTCAATCGCATGATAGCCGCCAGCCTGAAGGGCGTCGAATTTATCAGCGTGAACACCGATGCTCAGGCCCTGCGCCTGTGCCAGGCAGAACAGAAAATCCAGATAGGCGCCAAGCTCACCAAAGGCTTGGGGGCGGGCGCCAATCCCGAAATAGGGAAGAAAGCCGCTGAAGAAAGCCGGGAAGAGCTGGCCCAGCGTCTCCAGGGAGCGGATATGGTTTTCATTACGGCCGGCATGGGCGGCGGGACGGGCACCGGGGCTGCCCCGGTGGTCGCGCAGATAGCCAAAGAGGTAGGTGCCCTTACGGTAGCGGTGGTTACCCGTCCCTTTACTTTCGAAGGGCGTAAGCGGGCCCTCCAGGCTGAAAGCGGTATTGCCGAGCTGCGCACCAAAGTGGATACTTTGATTGTGATCCCCAATGATCGGCTGCTGCAGGTGGCCGATAAGCAGACCACCATTACGGAGGCTTTTCGCATCGCCGACGACGTACTCCGTCAGGGAGTCCAGGGTATTTCCGACCTTATTACCGTTCCCGGCTTGATCAACCTGGACTTTGCCGATGTTAAGACCATTATGACCGACGCCGGCTCCGCCCTGATGGGGATAGGCCGCGCTACCGGGGAAAAGCGGGCGGTAGAGGCGGCCAAGATGGCTGTCTCCAGCCCTCTACTGGAAACCTCCATTGAGGGAGCCCGGGGCATACTGTTGAACATCACCGGTGGACCTAACCTGGGCCTCTTTGAAGTCAACGAAGCGGCGGAAATCATTGCGGCATCGGCGGACCCCGACGCCAACATCATCTTCGGTGCCGTCATCGATGAAAACCTAAAGGACGAGATCAGGGTGACGGTAATTGCTACCGGTTTTGAAGGCCAGCGACGAGAAAGCGCCGCCAAACAGGCAGCGGCCACCCGGGAAATGGACATCAAGAACTTTGATCTGGACGATCTGGACATACCTGCCTTCCTTCGTCGGAGGTAAAGAGTCAAGGCTGTTTGTCAAAGCAGCCTTTTATTTTTGTCGCCACCACCTGACATATTTTTTTGGGCCCGTCTTATATAATGTTTAATGGCAAGCAGGTCTTAAAATGCCATTAAGCTCATATCATGGTAATAATTAGGGCGGGTGCCGGAGTGATGGGCGGGGTGGCGGGGACTCATATTATTTATTTGGACGTAGTTTTGCTCGTTAATTTGTTTATGGATTATATTATCCTCTGGGCGACGGCCAGGCTGTCCCAGGCCGCAACTAGCCCCTGGCGCTTGTTGGGCGGGGCAGCCCTGGGCTCCCTTTATTCCCTGACCATTTTTTCCCCCGCCGGCGGGCCGTGGATGTGGTTTGCCGTCAAGATCCTGGTGTCTCTGCTCATGGTGTCCCTGGCCTTTTTCCCCGTGAGCTGGCATAAGTTCCTGCAAGGGGTGGGGTATTTTTATTTAGTTTCCTTCGTCATGGGCGGAGCGGTGCTGGGCGCCCTGTACCTGGCCGATGCCTTGACCGCCCAGGCCTTCACAGGCGGAGGAGTAGTTATAGGCCCTTTGCCCTATGGAGGGCTGGCCATGGCCGTAGGGGCTGCCCTGTTCTTAGTCTACTGGGGGAGCCTCTTTATTAAGCGAAATTTTTGGCAGAGCCTGCTGCGCCTGCCCATCGTTATCGGTTTTAACGGGAAGCGGCTGGCCCTGAAAGCCCTCGTCGATACCGGCAACAACTTGCGGGATCCCTTTACAGGTCGTCCGGTCATCGTGGCCGAGTACGGAGCCCTGCGTCCCCTGTTGCCTCCCGAACTGCAGTTAGACTTAACCGTACCCGGGGAGCCAGAACTGGAAAAACTGGTGTCCTCCCTCCATGGGACACCCTGGGCGGCGCGCATTCGAGTCATTCCCTTCCATTCCCTGGGCCGGGAGCACGGTTTGTTGCTGGGCTTCAAGCCCGATGAGGTGGTTGTTTTGTGGGAAGACCGCTTAATCAGAGTGAAAGATGTGGTAATAGGCCTCTGCTGGCAACGCCTCAACCTAGAAGGCGGTTACCGGGCCCTGCTGCACCCGGATCTTTTGCAGGTCTGAGTTCAGGGATGAAGGGGGATGGGACATGTGGCCGGAAGCTGGACGCTATGGAAATTGAAGCTTAAACTGGCTGCCGGGCGGCTGTTAGCAGTCGTCCACCGGCTGGGAGAGCTTTTTTACGTAAGCGGCAGCGAGGCATTGCCCCCGCCCCTTTCCAGCGATGAGGAAAACTACTTACTGAACCGCCTGGAAGACGGCGATGCAGGAGTAAAAACCACCCTCATTGAGCGCAATCTACGGCTGGTGGTCTATATCGCCCGCAAATTCGAAAATACCGGGATAGGCATTGAAGATCTGGTTTCCATCGGGACCATCGGCCTTATCAAAGCCGTCAATACCTTCGATCCCAAGAAGCGCATCAAACTGGCTACTTATGCTTCGCGGTGCATTGAAAATGAAATTTTGATGCACCTGCGCCGCAACAATAAGACCAGGGTAGAAGTATCCTTTGATGAGCCCTTAAACATCGATTGGGACGGTAATGAACTTCTTTTGTCTGATGTTCTGGGCACGGACACCGATATTATATATAAGTCCATTGAGGAGGAGATAGATCGCAAGCTATTACACGCGGCCATGCGCAAGTTGACGCCGCGGGAGAGGAAGATCATGGAATTTCGCTTTGGCCTCATCGATGGGGTGGAAAAAACCCAAAAGGAAGTGGCGGACATTCTAGGCATCTCCCAATCATATATATCCCGCCTGGAAAAAAGAATAATAAAACGGCTGCGAAAGGAAATCGCCCGCATGGAATAATGCGGGTCTTTTATTTTCGTATAAAAGTAGAGCCGGGTGGTAATAATTAAATTACCGGGCAAATAGTGGGGATGGGAGGTTTTGCGCCGGTGACCCTCAACAAAGTGGAGATTTGCGGAGTAAATACCTCCAAGCTCCCCCTCCTGAGCAATGAAGAGATGCGCGAGTTGTTTCAGGCGATGCAGGCCGGCGATCAGAGTGCCCGGGAGAAGCTTATCCGCGGCAATTTGAGGCTGGTCTTGAGCGTTATCCAGCGCTTCACTAACCGGGGAGAGTTCGTGGATGATCTGTTCCAAGTGGGCTGCATTGGCCTTATGAAGGCCATAGATAATTTCGATCTGGCCCAAAATGTTAAATTTTCCACCTACGCCGTGCCCATGATTATCGGAGAGATCCGGCGCTACTTGCGGGATAATAATCCCATAAGGGTCAGCCGCTCCCTGCGAGACGTGGCCTACCGCGCCCTGCAGGTGAGGGATGCCCTGGTAAGCCGGTATGGCCGGGAGCCCTCGGTGGCGGAGATAGCCCGGGAGCTCAATATGCCCCAGGAAGAGGTAATCTTTGCCCTGGATGCCATCCAGGAGCCGGTTTCTCTTTTTGAGCCCATTTATAATGATGGGGGCGATCCCATCTATGTAATGGACCAGATCGGAGACGAAAAGAACCAGGACGGTGCTTGGTTGGAGAGCATTGCCGTGCGGGAAGCCCTCGGCAAGCTCAATGAAAGGGAGAGGCTCATCCTTTCCCTGCGCTTCTTTGAAGGGAAGACCCAGATGGAGGTGGCCGAGGAGATAGGCATTTCTCAGGCCCAGGTTTCCCGCCTGGAAAAAGCGGCTTTGAATCACATGCGCAAGTACATGTAGGAGGAGGCAAGATGTTCTCATATCGGCGTTACGGCATAGCTGTCGGAATTGGTGCATTATTACTGGTCCTTGCGGGCCTGGCTGCCGGTCGGGGAAGTCTTCCGGATTCTCCCGCGGTACCGGCCTACAACCCTGACAATCTCATCCGGCTCCACGTAGTCGCTCCCAGTGATACCGACCGCGACCAGCAGTTGAAGATGGAGGTCCGGAATGTTGTCCTGGCGGAGGCGAGCAAGCAGTTAAAGGACGCGAGGGATGTAGAGGAAGCCCGGCACTGGCTGGCCCAAAATCTGGCCACCTTGACCCGGGCGGCCGAAGAAAAGCTTTCTGCCGAAGGGAGCCCTTATCCCGTTAAAGCCCAGTGGGGCGACTTTGACTTTCCTACCCGAACATACGGCTCCCTCGTCCTCCCCCAAGGCCGCTATGAGGCCGTACGCTTAATCATCGGCGAAGGGAAGGGGGAAAACTGGTGGTGTGTCTTGTTCCCTCCCCTGTGCCTGGTGGATGTGGCGGACGGCGGGGAAACCCGGGCGGTGGTAGCACCCCTTGCCGGTGAATCCTACCCCCAGGAGCGCCGGGTAGAGCTGCGGTTCAAGATTATAGAGGTACTGCAGGCTTCTAAAGAGCGCCTGGCCTCCCTCCTAGCCGCCAGCCCCTTCTGACCGATAAACTCCTCCACCCCCGCCGCATATAATGATGTTAAGCCTAAGGATATAAATACTTGGGGGTGGCGGGGGTGGTCAGGGTTTCGGAGCTCCGCCTGCGGGACGTCATCAATGTAGTGGACGGCCGCCGGCTTGGCCTCATCAAAGACGTGGAGATCGACGTGGAAGAAGGACGGATCAAAGCTTTGATCTTACCCGGCCAGACCGGGAAGTTCTTGTTTTTTTTTTGGACATAACGAGGATATGATTATACCCTGGGAAAAGGTTGTTAAAGTCGGAGTAGACGTTATTCTGGTAGAAAATCCTAGCTTCGTCGCTCCCCAGCACAAGAAATAGCACTTTAAGGCTGTTGGTGGACTATAGCTCGGTTTCCGCTGATCTCTACTGCGGTGTCTAAGTCCCGGCTCAAATCCCGGAGCTCCGCCAGGATTTTCCCGGCGCGCGTTCCTGTTGCTCGTTGGGGTTGTTCCTCCACGATTTGGACGGGAAGGATTTCCGCCTGCTGCCAACCGGCTTGGGTCAGGGTAAGCATCACCAGCAATCCCTCGCAGGTTTCCCGGGACCAGTTCTGGTCCATAATGAAATTACCCAGGCTGTAAAGGATGATACTTCCTTTATAGACCTCAATTCCCTGGAAGACGTGGGGATGATGGCCCAGAATTATATCGGCCCCGGCCTCCACCAGGCGATGGGCTATTTGGCGTTGCTCGGACGACGGGCGGCGCTGGTACTCGGTGCCCCAGTGGAGGGAGACAACGGCGATATCGGTCTGGGCCTTGAGGAGCTCGACGTCCTGGCACATAGCTTCTATCTCCAGGGGGGCGATGCCGGGGCGATCGGCGGTGGCTTTAAAAGACCGGGGATAATCGTAGCTCCAGAAAATGTCGGCCATGTCGCTGTAGCCGAGGAAGCCCAAACGAATGCCCTTCTCTTCCAGGAGGACCGGCCGGCGCGCCTCCTGGATGTTTTGTCCCCCACCGAAGTAACGTATACCCGCTTTGTCCAGCAGTTCCATCGTTTGGAGAAAGGCCGGTGTATCATAGTCCAGGATGTGGTTGTTGGCGATGTTGAGGATGTCAAAGCCCCCCTGTTGCAAGACTTGAAGGGCCTCCGGTCGTGCGCGGAACCAGATACCTTTACCCGGGATGGGCTTTCCGGTATCGGAGAGGGGGGACTCCAGATTCCCGAAGGTGAGGTCGGCTGACCGCAGCAGGGGTCCCAGCTCGGCCAGGGGGTAACCCAGTCCCTGGGATTGCATGAGGCGGTCCACTTTGCGGGCCAACATGACGTCTCCGACGGCGGCCAGGGTTAAAGGCTCGGCAGGCGGGGGCGGCGGTGTAGAGGATGGAGGTTCGCTCGGCAGGGGCGGCGTTTCCCGGTTGGCCGCCCATGGCCGCCAGAGGAGACCGGCCAAGAGGAAAAGAGCCAGCGCCCATATAATTCTTTTGGTCCTTAGTCTCACCCAGTACCTCTCCCATAAATCGGTTCCCCTGAGGAGGGGGATTATTATTAATTTTAACACATAAACGGCAACGAGAGGCCTGAACGAGGCGAAAATTGGCGTCAAAAAAGGCCATGGAGCAACAAAAGGCAGGCAGGAAAAACTCCTGCCTTTTCTCTTAACTAAATGGGCCGGGGTGTTATATAATAACACCCAGAAGAACTTCCCGCGCCGGCCTCCGGCCACCGATACCTAGGAGGGATCTTCCCAACGGTGTTAGAATTGGTTCCAGGATCCGTTCCCTATTTTCGCCTTTCCTCCTTGGAGGAGCAGGCTCCTGTCAGGGCTGCCTTCAGTACCCGGCAAGGGGGAGTAAGCCCGGGGGTTTTCAGAAGTCTTAACCTGGGCTTCCATGTCGGTGATGAGCCCGACCTTGTGTTGACTAACCGCCGCCTCTTCGCCGAGGCTACAGGGTTGCCTCTAGCAACTTGGGTAGTGGGAGAGCAGGTCCACGGATCCCGTGTGGCCGTGGCCGGAAAGAAGGATAGGGGGAGAGGGGCGGATACTCTGGAGACTTGTGTTCCAGGTGTAGATGCTCTGGTTACCGCTGAGCCGGGCATCACCCTGGTAGCCTTATTTGCCGACTGTGTACCGGTCTATGTTGTAAGCGCCGACGGAAGGGCTATGGCCTTGATCCATGCCGGGTGGAAAGGGACGTTGAGCCGGGTGGCCGGGGCAGCAGTAGATTGCCTGGCAGAAGTCTTTAATGTTCGGACTGCCGAGTGCCGGGCAGTCATAGGCCCGGCCATCGGGCCCTGCTGCTACCGCGTGGGTGACGAGGTAGCAGAAGCCTTTAGAAAGCAGCTGCCCTGGGGAGAGGCGGTGTTAAGACCGGGTGGGGAAGGGAGCTGGTACCTGGATCTGTGGGAAGCCAACCGCCTTGCTCTGGTCGACGCGGGTTTGCATCCGGAGCGAATAGCCGTAGCCGGGCTTTGTACGGCCTGTCACCAGGAGCTTTTTTACTCGTACCGCCGGGATGGGGGCCGGACAGGGCGAATGGCCGCCGTCCTAGGCAGGAGGGAAGGCTAGGTGGCGGCCCTGCCCTCCTCTGGCCTCCCCCGAAAAAGGCGCGGGTCCCGCACAAAGAAGCTAATCAGGGGCTTGTTTTGGGGAGGTATTCTCCTTTTTCTCCTGTACCAAGGAGCAAGCCGGCTGCTGTTCTTTATAGCTTGGCAGGCCCTTGAGACCCGCCAGGTGACGGCCGGGATCCTGGAAAAAACTATCTCCCTAGAAACGGTGGTTGTCCGGGAGGAAACCCTTCTGGCGGCTCCGGCCGATGGCACTTTAATAAGGCTGATCCCCGAAGGGGAAAGGGTAGCGGCGGGGGGAACTATTGCCCAAGTGGAGTTAGCGGGAGTGGCGGTGGGTGATGCGGGGGTAAGGGACCTTAAGGCCCCCTTTGCCAGTCAGGTATGCTATCATCCCGATGGGCTGGAGAAGGTTCTGCAGCCCGCGATGCTGGAAAAGTTCGATCCCCCGGAGGTGATTTCCCTAGCCCGCCGGGCCCGCCCCGCGGGAGAAGAAAGGGGGGTCAGGGCCGGAACCCCAGTGGTTCGCCTGGTCAATAATTTGCAGCCTTTGTTCTTATATGCCATGTTGCCCGAAGTCCCCCCTGCCTGGCAGGAGAAAAAAAGGGTTATTCTGCGCAGCCCGGGGCAGGAAGACTCATTGTCGGCCAAAGTAGATCGGCTTTATTCCCTGGGGGACGACTACGTACTGGTGTTAAGAATAGACAAGTGGGGGAGCTGGTGGCTGCACCGGCGGGTGGTCACTGTAGAGGCGATTGCAGAAAGTTACGACGGCGTTGTGGTTCCCCAGACGGCACTGGTGACCTTAGAAGACGGTTCTGTTGGGGTTTATTGTCTGGTGGGCCGAGAAGCTAAATTCCAGCAAGTAGAAATAGTGGGCGCCGTGGAGGAAAGGGCTGCCGTCCGGGGATTAAAGGAAGGAAGCGAAGTGGTGGTCAATCCTTACTGGGTGCGCTTCCTTGGGGGGAAAAGTTGACCAGAACCGGCAGGATTTGCGCCGGATTTGTAGAACGAATTTAGGAAAGGAGTGAACCGGTGGGCGGAATCAGAGAGAATGTTGCCGAGGTCCGGGAACGCATTGCCCGGGCGGCGCGAAAAGTGGGCCGGCAGCCGGAGGAAATTACCCTGATAGCGGTTACCAAAAATGTGCCGGTGGAAAGAATAAAAGAGGCCGTGGACGCCGGGATTAAAGAGCTGGGAGAGAACCGCGTCCAGGAGCTGCTGGAAAAACAGGCGGGCCTGGCGGAAGAGGATATCTCCTGGCACTTGATCGGTCACCTCCAGCGCAATAAAGTCAAATATGTGTGGAACCGGGTCCGGCTGATCCATTCCCTGGACAGCTTGCAGCTGGCCAGGGAGCTAGAAAAGAGGGCGGCTCCGGCAGGAGAAAGAATAAAGGTCTTGGTAGAAGTGAATGTGGCCGGGGAGAGCAGCAAGTTCGGCCTTCCAGTGGAGGCCGTACCCGGCTTCCTTAAGGAACTAACCGGTTTTAAGAGCCTCGAGGTCCTCGGTTTAATGACGGTAGCCCCTTTTGTTAACGACCCTGAAGAAGTACGCCCGGTGTTTCGGCGCCTGCGCGAGCTGGCCGGGGAAATAGAGGCCCTGGCCTTACCGGGAGTAGAAATGCGATATTTGTCCATGGGTATGACCAATGATTTTGAAGTAGCTGTTGAAGAAGGGTCCAATATGGTCCGCATTGGAACGGCCATTTTTGGTCCCCGCCAATGAACAGGGAGGCAGGCTGATGGCTGGAGTCTGGGAAGCTTTCCTCAACTGGTTGGGCTACGGCCCGGAAGAAGAGGAAGGACGCAGTACCGCAGAAACGATCGTACCGCAAGGGACCAAACAGCAGGGCAAGCTGGTGAGTCTGCCTACGGCCCGGGGAGCCATGCGCCTCATGGTAGCCCATCCCCAGTCTTACGAACAAGGAGCTGTACTGGCAGAGAATCTGAAGAGTTACCGGCCGGTCATAGTCAACCTGGAGAAGATGCCGCCGGAGGAGGCCAGGAGGCTTTTAGATTTCCTGAGCGGGGCCGTCTTTGCCCTGGGCGGCCAGGTTAGCAGAGTGGGCCAGGCCATTTTTGTCTTCACGCCCAGCAATATTGATCTCAGTGGTGATTTGGAGTTTAAGTCTGCAGGCGGAGGGCTGGCCTGGCCGGATATTTATTCTCAGACAGGAAGAAGGTAGCCCATGAATAAGACTATAGGCTTTATCGGCGCCGGGGCTATGGGTGGTGCCCTGATAGAAGGGTTACTTGCTTCGCAGTTGGTGCCTCCCGCAAGGATCGTGGCCTTCGATACATCCCGGGAGCGTCTAGAAGAGCTCGCCCGGAAACACGGCTTGCGCCCTGCTACCGGCGGAGGGCAAGTGCTGGAACAGGCAGATATAATAATAGTGGCCGTGAAGCCCCAGTCCATGGCGGAAGCTTTAAAGACCCTATCGTTTAAGGCCTCCCATCTGGTCATCTCCGTGGCCGCCGGCATCACCCTTAAGCAGCTGGAGGGGTGGATAGGGCCCGGTGTTCCTATTATGCGGGCGGTTCCCAACACCCCTGCCCTCGTCCGGGAGGGCATTACCGTCCTGGCGGGCAACCCGCTGGTTACCCCGGAGCACGAAAAGGTTGCCCTGGACATCTTTGCTTCTGTGGGCGAGGCCTTGCTCCTGCCGGAGGACCAGTTGGACGCGGTCACTGGTTTAAGCGGGAGCGGCCCGGCCTACGTGTATCTTTTTATAGAAGCCCTGGCCGACGGCGGAGTGCTATGCGGCCTGGGGAGGGATACAGCCCTTAAGCTTGCTGCCCAGACGGTGGTGGGAGCGGCGCGCATGGTATTGAACACCGGAGAGCACCCGGCGGTGCTGAAGTCGCAGGTGACCTCACCGGGGGGAACGACCATCGCCGGCCTGGACATTTTGGAAAACAGGGCCTTAAGGGGCGCCCTGATGGAGGCCGTCAAAACGGCGGCCCGAAGGGCCCGGGCCTTAAGTGAGGGGCAAGGCGCATGATTCTGGCCATTACTTTAATAGAAGTGGCCTTTAGGGTTTTCGAGTGGCTTATAATAGCGCGGGTGATACTGTCCTTCATTCCTCACAATGCTTATCATCCCGTGTGCCGGTTCGTTTACGAAAGCACGGAGCCTGTTCTCGGCTTCTTCCGCCGCCTCTTACCGCGTACTTCTCTACCCTTGGATTTTTCACCTTTAGTGGCCATTATTGCCTTGGAAGTAATAGAGCGCCTGGTGATTAATTTTTTGCTCCGGCTCGGTTGAGCATCCCGGGGCAGCAGAGATGCAAGGGCCCGGTGACGTTACCGGGCGAATTCCATTTCTGCGCCGGTTAATGACGGAGTTTTCCGGGCGACACCTTCGGGGGAGTGAGGGTTATGGTGCTGACGCCGCTGGATATAAATAAAAAGGAATTCAGACGGAGCTTACGGGGATACTCCTGCGAAGAAGTAGATGAGTTTTTGGCCCAGCTGTTGAAGGACTACACCCAGGTATTCCGGGAAAATCAGGAGCTGCGGGAAAGGGTATTGCATCTGGAAGAAGAATTGGGACGCTTTGGACGGCTGGAAAATACCCTCAAGGAAACCCTGGTTATGGCCCAGAAGGCGGCAGAAGAAGCCAGGGAAAATGCCAGGCAGGAGGCCGAAACCCTTTTAAAGCAGGCGGAGGCCCAGGCCCAGAGCATGATAGCCCAGGCCCAGAACAAAGTGGCCGAAATAGAACGATACCAGGCAGCATTGGAAGCCCGGGTGCGCAGCTTTAAGTCCCGCTGGCGCTCTTTCCTATTGGCCCAACTGGAGCTTCTGGAAGCTGAAGACCAGGCGGCTCCGGCGGAGGAGGTGGCGGCCGAACCGGGTGAAGGGGCCGTCGCCGGGGGCGGGGAGCGCGGGGACGGGGAGGCGAGCCCCGGCGAATAATTAAGATGCGTTTGACGGGTTTGTACTCACAGGCGTATACTAGACAAAGATACTTTTAATATTCCTACCGGAGTGTGGGAGTGACGGCAAAAAGTGGACTACAGTAAAACCTTGAATCTGCCGCGAACGGATTTCCCCATGAGGGCCAATTTACCCCAGCGGGAACCCCAGATCCTCAAATTCTGGGAGGAAAACCGCCTTTACCATGCTGTGCAGGAAGCGAATAAAGGGAAACCCAAATTTATCCTCCACGACGGCCCGCCCTATGCCAACGGGGATATTCACCTGGGCCATACCCTCAATAAAATCCTCAAGGATATAATTGTCAAATACCGCTCCATGTCCGGCTACGACGCCCCCTATGTCCCCGGTTGGGATACCCACGGTTTGCCCATTGAGCAACAGGTTATCAAGAACCTGGGGCTCAACCGCCGGGAGGTGGACGTACTGGAATTCCGGCGGCGCTGCAAAGAGTACGCCTTAAAATACGTCAACATCCAGCGGGAACAGTTTAAACGCTTGGGTGTGCGGGGAGATTGGGAACACCCTTATCTTACCCTGGAGCCCGAGTACGAAGCGGTAGAAATCGGCATTTTCGGCGAGATGGCCAAGAAGGGGTATATTTACAAAGGCCGTAAGCCCGTTTACTGGTGTACGGATTGTGAGACCGCCCTGGCCGAGGCAGAGGTCGAATACGAGGAAAAGCAGTCGCCATCCATCTACGTTAAGTTCCCGGTGACGGATGCCGGGGGCTTATGGGAACCCCAGAACAGCTATGTGGTCATCTGGACCACTACACCATGGACCCTGCCCGCCAACGTGGCCATCGCCCTCCATCCCGAGGCGTCTTACGTGTTGATAGAGGCAGGGGGCGAGAAGCTGTTGTTGGCCGAGGAACTCTACCGGGATGTCCTGGAACTCTGGCAGGTGGAGGACTATCGCATATTAGCCCACTTCCGGGGCGCGGAACTGGACGGTGTGGTCTGCCGCAATCCCCTCATGGACCGGCCTTCGGTGGTAGTGGTGGGTGAGCACGTAACCATGGACCAGGGTACCGGCTGCGTCCACACCGCTCCAGGGCACGGCCTGGAAGACTTTGAAATCGGCCAGCGCTACGGCCTTCCCGTCCTTTCTCCCGTGGACGACCAGGGCCGGTTTACGGCCGAGGCAGGTCCGTTCCAGGGCCTTTTCGTGGGGGATGCTAATCAGGAGATTATCAAGGAACTGGAGAAGCGGGGAGCGCTCCAGCATGCCAGTATCATAACCCACCAGTATCCCCACTGCTGGCGGTGCAAGCACCCCGTTATTTTCCGCGCCACAGAACAGTGGTTTGCTTCCATTGACGGCTTCCGCCGGGAAGCCTTGGCCGCCGTGCGCCAGGTCCAGTGGATACCGGCCTGGGGAGAAGAGAGGATCTATAACATGATAGCCGAGCGGGGGGACTGGTGCATATCCCGCCAGCGTACCTGGGGAGTACCTATTCCCATTTTCTACTGTGCGGAATGCGGCAAAGAGATCATCAACGATGCCACCATCAAGCACCTCCAGGATTTGTTCCGCCTCCACGGCTCGGACGTTTGGTTTGCCCGGGAAGCGAGTGAACTGGTACCTCCCGGCCTTACTTGCCCGGCCTGCGGGAGCCAGCGGTTCCGCAAAGAAACCGATACCATGGATGTGTGGTTCGATTCCGGCTCCAGCCATGCGGCGGTACTGCGAACGAGGCCTGAGCTTTCCTGGCCGGCCGATCTGTATCTGGAGGGGAGCGACCAGCACAGGGGATGGTTCAACTCTTCATTGTGCACTTCGGTGGCCACCGAGGGCCAGGCGCCTTACCGGGCCGTCCTCACCCATGGTTTTCTGGTAGACGAAGAAGGCCGCAAGATGTCGAAATCCCTGGGCAACGGTATTGACCCGGCCGACGTCATCCGGGAAATGGGAGCCGATATTTTACGGCTGTGGGTGGCCTCCGCCGACTACCGCCGGGATGTAGCGGCTTCTCCCAACATCCTGCAGCAACTGGCCGAGGCCTACCGGAAAATACGTAACACCTTCCGCTTCCTCCTGGGCAACTTATATGACTTTGACCCGGCCCGGGACCGGGTACCCTACGGGGAAATGTTGGAGATAGACCGTTGGGCCCTGGCCAAACTGCAGCGCCTGGTGGACAAGGTTACCCGGGCTTACGAGGACTACGAATTCCATGTAGTCTATCATGCCGTGCACAGTTTTTGTGTAAACTATTTGAGCGCGGCTTACTTGGATATCCTCAAGGACCGCCTCTACACTTGGTCGGCTGCCTCCCGGGGCCGCCGTTCCGCCCAGGCGGCCCTTTATGAGATTCTCCACGTACTGGTACGGCTTCTGGCCCCCATTCTGGCCTTTACTACCGAGGAGGTATGGCAGCACCTGCCGGCAGCCGGCAAGGCCTGGAGTGTGCAGCTGGCCCCCTGGCCGAGGGTACAGGATGAATGGTGGGACCGGGATTTGGAGGCCAAGTGGGATAAACTGCTGCAGGTTCGCGAAGAGGTCAACCGGGCCCTGGAACTGGCCCGTCGCGAGCAGGGTTTAGGAAACTCATTAAACGCTTTTGTGCACCTTTACCCGGACGGGGAGCTTTATGAGTTTTTAAAGGCTGTAGAGGAAGAGCTTCCGGCGTTCTTCATCGTATCCGGTGTGCGGGTATGGCCCCCTTCTGAACCGGTGCCGGAAGAGGGAGTAAAAGGTGTGGCCTTTCCCGGGTTAACGATCCGTATTGCGCCTGCTCCGGGAAAGAAGTGCGAACGCTGCTGGAAGGTCAGCGAAACTGTGGGCCAACACGAAGACGAACCGGAACTCTGTTCCCACTGTGTGGCGGTATTAAAGGAAATCCAGGCGGGATAATAGATAGGGGTGGCCTTTTGCAGCTAGGGGCCTAAAGGGAGGGCCTTCATCGTGATGAAGGGGGAAGTGCTGCCGCTGGCCGTGCCGGTAGGGGTTTCCAATCGCCACATGCATGTTAGTCAGGCTGACTTAGAATCGCTGTTCGGCCCCGGGTACCGGTTAAAGCCCTATCGGGAGCTCAGCCAACCCGGGGAGTATGCGGCGGAAGAAACGGTGACCATAGTAGGACCGCGGGGGGTTATCGAGGGCTTGAGGCTCCTCGGCCCGCCGCGGGAACACTCCCAGATAGAGCTCGCCGTAACCGACACCTACCGGCTGGGGATTAGGGCGCCAGTAAGGGAATCGGGCGACCTGGAGGGGACGCCCGGTATCGCGGTGGTCGGCCCGCGAGGCGCCCTTAACCTCCCCCGGGGCGTAATCGTAGCGGCCCGTCACATACACATGGATGAGGCCAACGCTCGCAAGTGGGGATTGAAGGACGGGCAGCGGGTGAGGGTTTTGGTGCCGGGGGAGAGGGGTTTGATTTTGCACAATGTCATTGTCCGGGTAAGCCCGGTAGCCCGGCTGGAACTGCACTTGGACACTGACGAAGCCAATGCGGCCATGCTCAAGAATGGAGACGTCGTTCACATCCTGCGGCCTTAAGCAGGATTTTTTTGTAGGAGCCCTACGGGAGATAAGGTTTTAAGCATGGCGGTTAAGGGCAATATATTTTATTAAGGAACGGGAGAGAAGAAAGTGGTGGAGCGCCGACGGGAAGACGGCTCTCTGAGCGAAAAGATTGAGGCTCTGATTCTAACTTTGGAAAAGGCTAACCTGGCCGAATGGATAGAGCTCTACCGCCGCCCCCTCCGGCTGCTCTACTTAAATTTCCTGGCCGGCCTGGCCAGGGGGCTGGGTGTTGCGGTAGGCGTCACCATTCTGGGTACCGTTGTGCTTTATCTGGTTCGCGAGTTGGCCCTGCAGAACCTCCCGGTTATCGGGAAACTCATTGCCGAAATCGTCCGGGTGGTCCAGAAGGAGATTTACTATTAAAGAAAAGCGGACAAGGAGAGATGGGTTTGGAGCAACAAAAGTTGGAATATTTTCGCCGGAAATTACTTGCCCTCCGGGCCGCTTACGAGGAGCAGATGCGCTCCTTTGGCCTGAAGGGTTTAAACGAGGCTATGCAGGACTCTATCCAGGAGCTTTCCAGTTATGATAACCATCCAGGTGATCTGGGGAGCGAGCTCTTTGAGCGAAGTAAGGACCTGGCCCTGCGGGATAATGCCATGCTTCAGCTCCAAAAGATTCAGGACGCCCTGGAAAGTATCAAGGAAGGGACATACGGCCGCTGCCAGCGGTGTGGTCAGGAAATACCCCTCGAGCGTCTAGAGGCTGTCCCGGAAACCACCCTCTGTTTGGAATGCCGCCGCGCGGCAGAGGAGCCTCGCGTGACGCAGCGCAGGCGCCCCATAGAGGAAGAGGTGGTTCCTCTTCCTTTTGGGGGCCTTCCCGGGGATGAAGAGACAGGGGATAGGATGATAGACGGAGGGGAAGACGTCTGGCAGATGTTGGCCCAAACAACGGAGCATGCCTCCGAGGCGGGTAGCGGTTCATATTACGGCCCTATGGACCTTGATGAGGATCACGGTTATGTAGATCCGGTGGAAGGTATTCCCTACTTTAAGGGAGCCGATGGAATGTTTTACGAGGATGTGGGGGCCTATATCGACGACGAAGGCTACCCGCGTGCGCCGTTGATCGGGAATGAAGGCTGGGATAAACGCGAAGATTAGCCGGGCCGCCGGGAGAAAAACCTTCTCGGCAGGGAATCCCCCAGGGTTTCGCCGGCCAAAGGAAGGTTGTTTACCCTTAGGAACAGTAGTGATATTATAGGGTGAGGGCTAAAGGTAAAGTTGTAAGGTTGGGAATTAAGGTGCCGAAAACGGAGGCCTTTGGTTAAATTTCGAGGCAGGGAGGGGAGGAAATGTACAAAGCTTTAACCATTGCCGGTTCGGACTCCGGAGGAGGGGCCGGGATTCAGGCCGACCTGAAAACCTTTGCGGCTTTACAGGTTTACGGTACCAGCGTGATTACTTCGGTCACGGCCCAGAATACCTGTGGAGTTCTGGGGACTTATGACCTGCCCGCGGACTTCGTGGCTCTCCAGATGGACGCGGTGTTAAAGGATATCGGAACCGATGCGGCTAAGACCGGTATGCTGGCCAACGCCGATATTGTGAGGGTCGTGGCCCGTAAAATCAAGGAATATGGAGTAAAAAAATTGGTAGTGGACCCCGTTATGGTGTCCAAGAGCGGACATGCCCTCCTGGCGCCCGAGGCCTGTGAGGTTGTGGTTAAGGAGCTCATGCCCCTGGCCCTGGTAGTGACCCCCAACGCGGAAGAAGCTGCCGCGCTTACGGGCCGCCCCATAAAGGAAGAGCGGGACATGGAGGAAGCCGCCCGACAGATCCGCGACTGGGGAGTACCCTTTGTAATCGTGAAGGGTGGACACCTGCCGGGTGAAGAAGTGATAGACATCCTCTTCGACGGCCGCAAGATATACCGCTTTGCTGGACCGCGTATAAATACCAACAACACCCATGGTACCGGGTGTACCTTTGCCGCCGCCGTGACCGCATTCCTAGCCAGGGGGCTAGAGGTACCCGACGCAGCGCGCCAGGCCAAGGAGTATCTGGGGCGGGCCCTGGCAGCCGGTCGGCCTGTAGGCCGGGGTTACGGTACGGTCCACCACCTGGCAGGTTATTACACCTGGGGGGATTAACCTTTGCTGTTCCCGTTGTTGGTCCTGGCAATCGTGGCGGGTGACCAACTGACCAAGATGGTGGTGCGCCGTACTCTGGCGCCCAACGAGACCGTCCCCGTCCTCGACAACATCTTTCACCTTACCCATGTAAACAATCCCGGAGCGGCCTTTGGGCTGCTGGCCCACAGGACCTCCTTTTTTATAGCCACCGGCATAATTGTTACCGGACTCATAATTATTGCTTATCGCCAGTTTAGAAACGGCGGCTTTTACTTTCAGCTGGCCCTGGCCCTCCAGCTGGGGGGAGCTTTAGGCAACCTCCTGGACCGCTTGCGCTTCGGCTACGTGGTGGACTTTTTAGATTTCCGCATATGGCCTGTCTTCAACCTGGCAGATGTGGCCATTGTGGGGGGCGCAAGTCTGCTTGTATGGCAGTTGTGGCGCCGGGGTGGGGAAGGGGAAAGGGAGAGGGAGTGACGGGTTCTTTTTCCTTCGTAGTAGGCCAGGAGGACGCCGGGGTACGCCTGGACGTATGGCTGGCCCGCCACCTCCCGAATATATCCCGGAGCCGCGTGCAAGGGCTGATAGAGGAGGGCTTAATCTCGGTGGAAGGCCGGCCGGTCAAGGCCCATTACAAGGTCCGGCCGGGGGACCGGATATCGGGCCATATACCGCTGCCGCGGCGCCTAGAGGCCAGGCCGGAGCCCCTTGAACTGGATGTGGTCTATGAAGATGAGGATATTATCGTCGTAAACAAGCCCCAGGGAATGGT
Source organism: Thermanaeromonas sp. C210 (assembly GCF_013167955.1). Taxonomy (NCBI): domain Bacteria; kingdom Bacillati; phylum Bacillota; class Clostridia; order Neomoorellales; family Neomoorellaceae; genus Thermanaeromonas; species Thermanaeromonas sp. C210. The sequence goes on along the minus strand of NZ_BLWF01000004.1, from coordinate 318,686 downwards.
AGTCCATCCTGCCCCGGGAAACGAAAGGGGCACCCTGGTAAACGCCCTTCTCTACCACTGCAGGAACCTGTCCGGGATCAACGGTGTTCTACGGCCGGGCATCGTCCACCGCCTGGACAAAGACACCTCCGGGCTGCTGGTAGCCGCTAAAAATGATGCGGCCCATCGCTCTCTGGTGGCCCAGATCAAAGCTCGCCAGGTCAAACGGGTGTACCTGGCTTTGGTGCACGGAGAAATCACGGAATCCTCGGGCCGCATTGAAGCCCCCATCGGCCGTCACCCCGTTGACCGCCAGCGAATGGCCGTAACCCTCAAGAATTCGCGGCCGGCGGTTACCCATTACCGCGTTCGGGAGCGCTTTCCCGGCTATACCCTCGTGGAAGCTACCCTGGAAACCGGCCGTACCCACCAGATACGAGTGCACATGGCCTATGTGGGCCATCCGGTGGTAGGAGACCCCAAGTACGGTTTGCGCCGACAGCCCTTCGCCGTGCCGGGGCAGCTCCTCCATGCTGCCCACCTCGGTTTGACTCATCCCCGCACTGGGGAGTATCTGGAATTCAGCGCGCCCCTGCCGGAAGCCTTCGGTCGCGTACTGGAAGAGTTGCGCAGGCGTAAAGAACGGACCTGTGGAGAGGACGGGTGCCCATGGGAGAAAGATGGGTAGTAGTAGCAGCCACTTTGCCGGTAGAGGCCTCCCTGATGAAGGGCCTCCTGGAATCAGCTGGTATACCTGTACGGCTGCGCGGTGAGGCCATAGGGAGGTTATACGGTCTAAATCTCGGCCCCCTGGGCGAGGTAGAGGTCCTGGTGCCCGAAGGGAAAGCGGCCCAGGCACGGGAAATTTTAGAGGAACACCGCGGGTGAGTTCAGTACGGATATACGGTCGGAGGGGAGGACCAGGGCTACAGTCTTCGCTATTTTTCGGGGCTTTATCTTACCATAAAATGACATAACCTTTCCTTTTTCCCGAAGGAGTTTGAGCCATTGATGTCAAATATTTCCTGGGAAACAGGAAGTACCCAAAGAGGTGACATCGATGGCTAAGAAATCGAAAATTGCCCCCTTACCCAAGGTAGCTAAAATTCAGGTGACCGGGCGTTTAGACTCCCTTACCGACCTGCTTAAACTTCGTCTGTTCGAATATTCTCCCCAATCCGTGAGCGAGCTCGTTGCCGCTGCCCAGAAAGAGCTCCTGCCCAACCAATCCACGGCCAAGGTGCAGAAGAACGTGAACCGGTGCCTCAGCAAGAACCCCTGCTTCAGGAATGAAGGAAAGGGGTTCTGGTGCCTGCGCCTGGATGGCCTGAAGGACAACGACCCGGCGCACCGGCTCTTGCAGACCAAGGGGATGGCCATGCGGTTAAGCGATATTAACAGCGAGCTGCGGGAGAGCGGTAAGCCGGAAGTGCCTGGTGAACAGAAGCTGGTGCATGATGGCCGTTTCTTAAGGCTTAAGGACGGGAGGTGGGGCCTGATCCACTGGTCCTACCGCGACCCGGAAGAGGATAAGCAACCGGCCGCGGCGACGATGGAAGAGACCACCGCCCCTGCTGCTGCGGAACACCTGCCGGAACCCGAAAAAGAAAAGGACTTCTGGGACAAGCTCTTTCCCCTGGAGTCCTCTACCAATCCGGCCGATGGCGCTGCCGCCTGGCAAGAAGTGGCGGCCGGGGCGGAGGCGGCTACCTTGATCCTCAATACGGGTCCGGAGCTCAGCCTAATCAACGGCGGCAAGACCATGCCACCGGGGGAGAAGGTCGCTGAAAACCGGGAACTGGCAGAGCTGCGCCAGGAGGTGGAAGACTTGCGCAAGGAGAACCAAAACCTCCTGGCCGATCTGGAAAAGCTTCATCAACGGAAGGAAGAGCTACGGCAGGAGCTAACCCAGGTGGAAGAACAACTGGTCAGTCTAAGGGTGGAACGCGACGCCCTAAAGAAAAGGGTTCACCACCTGGAAACCAGGCTCATGCAGCTCCAGGGTACCTTAAACAAAACAGTGGCCGATGCCCAGGCCGAGCAGGCACGGCTTAAACAGCAGCTCCGGGAACAGGAATATCGCTTGCAGACCACGTTGATTGCCAACGAGGACCTGGAACAGGCAGTAGCCGAACTCCAGCGGGAAAAACAGGAGTTAAAACGTTACTTATCCCTTTGGCCGGTCCGCCTGGCATTAAAAATAGCTTCTCTCCTGGGTCTGACGTATTCCCGGCAGCGTCCCCGCCTTACCTTATGATGATTTTACTAACCCACGAGACGCTGGCGCAGAAGATGGATGGGAGGGTATAGGAACAGAGCGATAAAGGCCAGCAGCCATACTACGTGAAGCCACAGGTGCCCCCCTATATGCCCGAGGGTAAGGGCCCGCAGGAGCTCCACTACGTGGTACAGGGGGAGGAACCATGCCAGCTGTTGGGCCAGGGGTGGCAGATCGCCCAGGGGAAAAAAGATGCCTGAAAACAGGAACATGGGGGTAATTATCAAAGTGAAATAATAGCTGAAGGTATCGATTTTGGGTACCAGGCCGGTCCAGATCATGCTTAACTCGGCAAAGGCCAGGCCGCAGAGTACCAGGACCGGGGGAATGAGGAGGGCCCAGGGAGAGGGAACCAGCCCTAGCACGAAGATCACCAGGAGAATCACGCTCCCGTAAAGCAGCCCTTTGAAGGCCCCAAAGAGCATTTCCCCCAGCACGATTTCCTCTATACTCAGGGGGGTGACCGCCAGGGCATAATAAATTTTCTGGTAGCGCATGCGGACGAAACTATCATAGGTGCATTCCGAGGCCGTGGCCCACATGGCCGAAGAAGCGATGAGCCCCGGGGCCAGGAACTGGAGATAGCTCATCCCCTGGATGGCAGGGATATAGCTACCCAGCCCCCAACCCATGGCCCCTAGATAGAGGAGGGGCTCCACAAAATTAAACATGATATTGGCAAGCCAGGTTTTGCGGAAAACGATGAAGTTACGCCAGAAGACCTTCCAGGTACGGCGGGAGAGCTGCGGGCTCATTGCGTCAACCCCCTCCCTGCCAGCTTTAGGAAGACGTCTTCCAGGGTAGCCGGGCGCAGCATTTTGTGCCGGAAAGCCCGGTCCTGTAGCCGCGGCCAGAGGTCGTGGCCGCGGTCCGTATAGAGGAATAAAGTCTCTCCCACGAGCTGGTAACCCCTGATTTGACCGTCGAGGCCTGTTAAAAATTCGCCGGGCCGGTGGTTGGGAAAGGGAGCCAGCTCGATTACTTCTTGACCGACCTGGCAGCGTACGAGGTCTTCTGGTGCCCCTTCTGCCAAAATGCGGCCCTCGTTCATGACCAGTACCCTGTCACAGAGATAGGCCGCTTCCTCCATGTAGTGGGTGGTCAGGAGCACGGTTATCCCTTTTTCCCTAAGCTGGCGGAGTTTTTCCCATATTAAGCGCCGGGCTTCGGGATCGAGGCCGGTGGTGGGCTCGTCCATTATCAGCAGTTTGGGATTGTTAATCAGGGCCCTGGCTATGGCCAGCCGCCGCTTCATGCCTCCGGAGAGATGCTCTACCGAAGTATGGGCTTTATCCTGCAGATCGGTGAACTCCATTAACTCCTCGGCCCTCTGCCGGGCTACCCTGGGCGGGAGATCAAAATAACTGGCATAGAGGAGCAAATTTTCCTCCACGGTAAGCTCGGGGTCCAGGGTGTCCTCCTGGGGCACTACCCCTAATTGAGCCTTAATGGCGCGGGGATGCCGGCGGACATCCAGCCCCAACACCGACAGCTTACCCTCCGAGATGGGGGTAAAGCAGTAGATCATCCTTACAGTGGTGGTCTTTCCTGCGCCGTTGGGACCCAGGAATCCCAAGCATTCCCGCGTGCGGACGGTAAAATCGATGCCCTTGACCGCCGTAAAACCGTTATAGCGCTTTACCAGCTTTTCGGCCCTTATAATTATTTCATCCCTCATCTTTAGTGAAACTCCCCTACAACTAAAAGGCCCTCCGGGGAGGGCAAGGCTGCATAGTGCTGACCAACAATAATTATAGCCTTGTCGGTTACTCCTCGCAACCGAACCCCTACCGCCTACAAGGTATGGAAGACCAATTGAGCGAGGTGACACCGAGCCGTGGAGGGTCATTTTAGGGCCTCTCTCTTCCAGCCAGGCAAAGGGACGGGCATCCATCTGGACCAACATACCTTCTTTAGGCATACGGCTGCGGGAGCGTCTTCTACGGGCAGCCTTATGGGAATGGGGGTTATAGATACCGGCCTGGGCGAGGATACGGCTAATAGTTTTTAGGAGATAAAGAGATATTATGGAATTCAGCCAGCAGCTCCGACATATGTTGACAACTAGCCTCCTGAAATGGCCCTGCAGCTAGAGAAACTACCAAGCTACGAACTTCTTGAGGGACGGCATGATTAGGTTTTCGACCACGATTTTTATGGGCCAGGGCCGCAACACCTTCTTTTTTCATTCCTCCCTTAAGGCGGAAACTCCAAAAGTTCTGCTGCCTGCCGGACAGTGATTTTCCCGGCGAGGACCTGTTCCACGACGTAAACCCTTTTAGCTTCTTTTTCGCTCAAAAATGTTTCTCCCCTCATAATGACATTTTCTCAGTCCGCTTACACTATGACATTATCACTGTCCGGTAACAATAAATAAAATAATGCTTGACAGGGAGGACATATTGGGCTAAAGTTATCACGGTAATAATCCTTTTAAGTTAGTCCGGTGAGGCTAGCAAGGGATACTAATAGGCCTGATGAGGGCATGCTAAACCTGCGCCGGATGAGCGTGGGTTTTTTTATGCCGGTAGAAAGGGTGAGAATTGTTGACACTGAAGGTAAAGGCTCAGATCATGGATGAGGAAAAAATACGCCGCTCCCTGGTGCGCATTGCCCACGAAATTCTGGAGCGGAATAAGGGCACTCAAAACCTGGTGCTCATAGGTATCCGGCGCCGGGGGGTCCCGCTGGCGGAAAGGCTCCAGGCCCTTATCAAAGAGATCGAAGGGGTGACGGTACCCTTGGGGGTCCTGGACATAACCCTTTACCGCGACGACCTCACCACTTTAAGTGCCTACCCCATAGTCCACCGCACCGAGATACCCTTCAACGTTACCGACAAGAAAGTAATCCTAGTAGACGATGTGCTATTCACCGGCAGGACGGTGCGGGCCGCCCTGGATGCTCTGATAGACCTGGGCCGGCCGCAAAACATCCAGCTGGCCGTGCTGATCGACAGGGGTCACCGGGAGCTGCCCATTAGAGCCGATTACGTAGGCAAAAACGTTCCGACTTCCCGCAAAGAAGAAATAGCCGTTCAACTGAAGGAAATAGACGGTGTAGATCAAGTTCTGATACGAGCGTTACCGGAAAAAAACGCCGGTCCTTGAAATTAGTCCTGTGAGGCTAATAAGGACGGCAAGGCCTTCACCCTCCTTATTAGCCTGGCATGGGCAATAAGGAGTTTTTTATTATATATGGGCTTAATGGGGAAATGGGGGATGAAAAGCGATGCTGAAGAGCAAACATCTTTTAGGCCTTAAAGACCTGACGGCCGAGGAGATCGAGCTGATCCTCGATACAGCGGCCCCTATGAAGGAGATTATCCAGCGGGATATTAAAAAGGTCCCGACCCTGCGAGGCAAACTGGTGGTGACCCTTTTCTACGAACCCAGTACCCGTACTCGCACCTCCTTTGAACTGGCGGCCAAATACATGGGTGCCGATACGGCGAGTATCGCCACGGCCACCAGCAGTGTTACCAAGGGCGAATCCCTAAGGGATACGGCCGAAACCCTGGCCGCCATGGGAACCGATGCGGTGATAATCCGCCACAGCGCGGCGGGGAGCCCGCTGCTCTTGACGCGATACATCCAGGCCTCGGTCATCAACGGCGGGGACGGCATGCATGAGCACCCCACCCAGGCCCTTCTGGACCTCTTCACCATCAAAGAAAAACGGGGAACCATTAAGGGCCTTAAGGTGGCCATCCTGGGGGACATCCTCCACAGCCGGGTGGCGCGTTCCAACATCTGGGGGTTGACCAAGCTGGGGGCGGAAGTCAGGGTGGCGGGGCCGCCTACCCTCATACCGCCGGGCATCGAAAAGCTAGGAGTAAAGGTTTTTTATCGCGTGGAAGATGCCCTGCAGGGGGTCGACGTAATTAATGTTCTGCGCATCCAGAGGGAAAGGCAGAAGAGGGGCCTCTTTCCCTCCCTGAGGGAGTATGCCCTACTGTACGAGCTTACTCCCGAGCGCCTCCGGCTTGCCAAGCCGGACGCCTTGGTCCTTCACCCCGGTCCCATGAACCGAGGGGTGGAGATTGCTCCGGCTGTAGCCGACAGCCTGCAGTCAGCTGTGCGGGAGCAAGTTACTAACGGTGTGGCCATCCGCATGGCCCTGTTATACCTGCTTATCGGAGGTGGCAGCCAGTAATGAAAATCTTGCTCCGCGGTGGCCGGGTTATCGATCCGGCCCAAAATCTGGAAGATACTTGCGACCTGTTGGTGGTGGACGGCCGGGTGGCGGCCTTGGAAAAGACCATAGAGCCCGATGGAGAAACCAAGGTTCTAGACGTTAAGGATTGCATCGTAGCGCCGGGCTTCATCGATATGCACGTACACCTGAGGGAACCCGGGTATGAGCAAAAGGAAACTATAGCCACCGGCACCCGCGCGGCGGCGGCCGGTGGGTTTACGGCGGTGGCCTGCATGCCCAATACCCAGCCGGTAGCTGACAGCGGCGCCGTCATAGCCTATATCAAAGAACGTGCACGGACGTCAGGAGTGGTACGGGTGTACCCCATCGGCGCCCTGTCCAAAGGCTCCCGGGGCGAAGAACTGGCCGAAATCAGGGACCTGGTAGAAGCCGGGGCGGTAGCCATCTCGGATGACGGCCGTCCGGTTATGAATGCGGAAGTCATGCGCAGGGCCCTGGAATACTCCCGCCTTTTTGATATCCCGGTGATTTCCCACTGCGAGGATTTGCACCTGGTGGCCGATGGTGTGATGCACGAAGGACTAATGTCCACCGTGCTGGGACTGCGCGGTATCCCGGCCGCAGCCGAGGAAGTGATGGTGGCCCGGGATTTGATCCTGGCCGGGCTTACGGGGGGAAGGTTGCACCTGGCCCATTTGAGCAGCGCGGCCTCGGTGCAGATGGTCAGGCAGGCCAAGGACCGGGGCCTTAAGGTTACGGCCGAAGTAACGCCCCATCACCTCTGCCTGACGGACGAGGCGGTAGCGGGATATGATACCAGCACCAAGGTCAATCCGCCCCTCCGGGATGAAGAGCACAGGGCGGCTCTGGCGGAGGGGTTGGCGGGGGGCGTCATCGATGCCCTGGCCACGGACCACGCGCCCCATGCCGAGGAGGAAAAGGACGTGGAGTACGACCTGGCTCCCTTCGGTTTGGTGGGGCTGGAAACGGCCGTTCCCCTGGTGGTGACCAAACTGGTCAAGACCGGGCGGCTTTCTTGGCGGCGCCTGGTGGAGGCCTTTAGCCTCAATCCCGCCCGAATCCTCAAGGTTCCCGGGGGAACCCTGGCGGTGGGCAGTGTAGCCGACATAACCGTGATCAATCCCGAACTCGAACGGGAAGTCGATGTAAACCGTTTTTACTCCCTGGGGAAGAACTCCCCCTTTCATGGGTGGAAACTCCAGGGCTGGCCAGTGGCCACGGTGGTGGGCGGACGCCTGGTTATGGAACAGGGGAAAGTCCTGCTTTAGGTTCCGGCTGCAGGGTAGCGCGACCTTCAATCATAGGCCCAAGGGGTGAGAAGCCAAAATGGAAGGGTATCTGGTTCTGGAAGACGGGACGATATTCAGGGGGGAGGCTATAGGTTACAGCTCCTCGTGCCACGGAGAAGTGGTTTTTGCCACCGGTATGACCGGCTACCAGGAAGTACTGACTGACCCGTCATATTGCGGACAAATAGTGGTCCTGACCTATCCTCTAATCGGCAATTACGGCCTGAACCCCGAGGACGAAGAAGCAGACAGGCCTAACGCTCTAGGACTAGTGGTCCACGAGGCCTGCCCGGAGCCGAGCCACTGGCGGGCCGCGGAGGACCTGGCCTCCTACCTGCAACGCCACCGCCTCCCGGCCATCCAGGGGGTGGATACCAGGGCCCTTACCCGCCACCTGCGTAACCGGGGTACCATGCGCGGTATCCTGGCCTGTGGGGGAGCGGACCTGGAAGAGTTAAAGCTTCTCGCCCCTCAAGTTCCTCCCTTACACGGCGATCAACTGGTACCCGCAGTAACCAATACCGAAACTTATGTCCTGACGGGGGGTTCCCCCCGTATCGCGGTTTACAACCTGGGGGTAAAAAGGAGTATCTTGCGGTGGTTCCAGCGGCGGGGCTGCACGGTAATAGTAATGCCGGCCCGCAGTACGGCGGCGGATATTTTGGCCATGAGGCCCCACGGAGTGGTGATCTCCAACGGCCCGGGAAACCCTAAAGATGTGCCCTACGGTGTCCAAACGGTACGGGATTTGCTGGGTCGAGTGCCCCTGCTGGGGATTTGCCTGGGCCACCAATTGATCGCCCTCGCCCTGGGTGGAGATACCTACAAGCTTTCCTTCGGACACCGGGGGGTCAACCATCCCGTGAAAGAGTTGACCAGCGGACGCGTGTACATCACAGCTCAAAACCACGGGTACGCCATCCGGGCCGATTCCCTGCCCCCGGAAGTCTATATTTCCCATATTAATCTTAACGACGGCACCGTGGAGGGCCTCGGCCACCGCTACCTGCCCGTTTTTTCCGTCCAGTATCACCCCGAGGCTGCCCCCGGACCTTCGGACAGCGCCCATATACTGCAAAGGTTTTTAGACCTGGTCACCGGCGGGCGGGAGGTGGTTTAGATGCCTTTACGGAAAGACCTGCGGAAAATCTTGGTCATCGGCTCAGGGCCCATCGTCATCGGCCAGGCAGCGGAGTTTGATTATGCCGGGACCCAGGCCTGCCGCGCCCTCAAGGAAGAAGGTATGGAAGTAGTCCTGGTGAATTCCAACCCGGCCACCATTATGACCGACGCTCAAATGGCCGACCGGGTGTACCTCGAACCCCTAAATCTAGATTTCGTAGCCCAAATTATTCGGCGGGAGCGCCCGGACGGCCTTCTGCCCACCCTGGGGGGCCAGGTGGGTTTGAATTTAGCCCTGCAACTGGCCGAGGCGGGCGTCCTGGAGGAAGCAGGTACTCGCCTCCTGGGTACCCCGCTGGAGGCCATCCGGCGGGCCGAAGATCGGCAGCAGTTTAAGGCACTCATGGAGGCCATCGGCGAGCCTGTTCCCGCCAGCCGCATTGTTACCCGCTGGGAAGAGGCTTTGGAATTTGCCGCTCAAAACGGTTATCCCCTCATTGTAAGGCCGGCCTATACCCTGGGCGGGACCGGTGGCGGCGTGGCCCGCGATGAGGAAGAATTAAAAGCGATTGTCACCAAGGGTTTGCACCTGAGCCTCATCCACCAGGTGCTGGTGGAACAGTCGGTGGCCGGGTGGAAAGAGATAGAGTACGAGGTCATGCGGGACGGAGCCGACAACTGTATTACCGTCTGCAATATGGAAAACATCGACCCGGTGGGCATCCATACCGGGGACAGCATGGTGGTGGCTCCCTCCCAGACCTTATCCGATAAGGAATATCACATGCTGCGTGCGGCGGCTTTAAAAATCATTCGGGCCCTGGGAATAGAGGGCGGCTGCAACACCCAATTTGCCCTGGATCCCCAAAGCCGTCAATATTACGTTATCGAAGTTAATCCCCGGGTCAGCCGTTCTAGTGCCCTGGCTTCCAAGGCTACCGGTTATCCCATTGCCCGCGTGGCGGCCAAGGTGGCCCTGGGTTACACCTTAGACGAGATACCTAACGCCGTTACCCGGCAGACCACCGCCTGCTTCGAGCCGGCCCTGGACTACTGCGTGATCAAGCTTCCCCGGTTCCCCTTCGATAAATTTGCTGGCGCCGACAGGACCTTGGGCAGCCAGATGAAGGCCACCGGGGAAGTAATGGCCATTGACCGTTCCTTTGAAGGAGCCCTCCTCAAGGCCATCCGGTCCCTGGATCTCAAAGTCGACGGCCTGTGGCTGGAGAATTGGGCCCGCTTCAACGACGAGTGCCTGAGGCAAAAGATTGCCGAGGCTGACGACGAACGGCTCTGGGCCATAGCGGAGGGCTTGCGCCGCGGCTGGAGTATCGAAGAGCTAAACTCCCTAACAGGCATAGATCCCTTTTTCCTGGCCAAAATCAGGAACATCGTTCAACTGGAAGTTAGATTGAGGGAGGCGGGACCCGCCTTGACGGCGGAGCTTCTGCGCCGGGCCAAGGAAAGGGGCTTGAGCGATGCCCGGGTGGCCCGCCTGGCGGGCCTGGAGGAGGCCGAAGTGCGGCGCCGGAGGGAGCAGAACAATTTACAACCGGCCTACAAGACGGTGGATACCTGTGCCGCTGAATTTGAAGCCGATACGCCTTATTTTTATTCCACCTATGGCGGCGGGGAAGACGAAGGAGAAGCCGCGCCAGGACCCAAGGTGGCGGTACTGGGTTCCGGGCCCATCCGGATAGGCCAGGGTATCGAGTTCGACTACAGCTGCGTACATGCAGCCTGGGCCCTGCGCCGGGCCGGCGTCACCTCTATCATGATAAATAATAATCCTGAAACCGTGAGCACCGACTTCGATACCTCCGACCGCCTTTACTTCGAGCCCCTCACTCCGGAAGAGGTTGTCAATGTATTGCGCAAGGAGCAACCCCAGGGAGTGGTGGTGCAGTTCGGCGGCCAGACGGCCCTTAACCTGGCGCGCGCCGTAGAGGCCGCGGGCTTCAAAATCCTGGGGACGTCGGTGGAGGATATCGATCGGGCCGAAGACCGGCAGAAGTTCGATGCTCTTCTAGAAGAATTACAAATCCCGCGACCCCCGGGAGGCACGGCCGTCTCACTGGAGCAGGTGACCAGGCTGGCCAAAGAGCTGGGCTTTCCCTTGCTGGTGCGGCCTTCTTATGTGCTGGGCGGCCGGGCCATGGAGATCGTCCACCATGAAGGGGAGCTCCTAGAATATGCTACCACGGCTATAAGGGTAGCGCCGGAGCATCCGGTGCTGGTGGATAAGTACCTGCCGGGCCTCGAATTAGAGGTGGATGCCGTGAGCGACGGGGAAGAAGTGCTGATCCCCGGTATTATGGAACACGTGGAGCGGGCGGGGGTCCATTCCGGCGACAGTATTGCCATCTACCCGGCCCGCTCTTTAACCCCGGAATGGGAAGAAAAAGTGACAGCCTATACCCTGAAATTGGCCCGGGCTCTGCGGATAAAAGGATTGCTCAACATCCAGTTCGTCCTCCACCGGGGAGAGTTGTACGTTTTGGAAGTGAACCCCCGTTCGAGCCGGACGGTGCCTTATCTCAGCAAGGTTACGGGGGTGCCCATGGTGGCCCTGGCCGTCAACATTATGCTGGGCCGCACCTTAAAGGAACAGGGTTATCGGGGAGGGCTGTGGCCTACAGGCGGTTATACGGCCGTTAAAGTGCCGGTCTTCTCCTTCGGTAAGCTGTGGCAGGTGGACACCTTTTTGGGGCCGGAAATGAAATCCACGGGGGAAGTGTTGGGCATCGATCCGTGTTTTGAGATCGCCCTCTATAAAGGGCTGGTGGCCGCGGGGTATGCCGTTCCGGAAAGGGGTACGTTACTGGCTACTATTGCGGACAAGGATAAGGCCGAGGCGGTCCCCTTGCTCAGGGAATTTGCGCAGCTGGGATTTAAGATCGTGGCCACAGCGGGCACGGCGGGCGCCCTGGCTGCCGCCGGCCTCTTTGTAGAGCGGGTGGGTAAGATCAGGGAGGGCTCGCCCAATATCCTGGACTACATTCGCAGCAACCGGGTTCACCTCATCATTAACACCCTTACCCGGGGGAGGATGCCGGAGCGGGACGGGTTCAAAATCCGGCGGGCGGCGGCGGAGATGGGGCTTCCCTGCCTCACCTCCCTGGACACGGCCCGCGCCCTCCTGCAGGCCCTGCGCCGCGGCCGCGCAGTGTCAGTAAAGCCCTTGCAGGAGTATGTCCGGTCGCGCGAATAAACAGAAAACGGGAGGTACGGACCTTTGTCAAACCGGGATAAACTGATTGTCGCTTTAGACGTAGCCGACTTGGGGGCGGCAGAGAAACTGGTGGCCAAGCTCGCCCCTTATGTAGGCATGTTTAAGGTGGGTTTGGAACTTTATACGGCGGCGGGCCCGGCGGCCGTCCACATGATCAAGGAACGGGGCGGGCGGGTTTTTGCCGACTTAAAGCTCCACGACATACCCAACACCGTTGCCCGGGCCGCGCGGGCCCTGGTGCGCCATGGGGTGGATATGCTGAACGTCCACGCTGCAGGCGGCAGCCAAATGCTGCGGGCAGCGGTAGAGGCCGTGAAGGACGAGGCGGACGGGCAGGGGAGACGGGCTCCCCTCCTCATTGCCGTGACGGTGCTTACCAGCCTGGACGAAGCCGGCCTCCGGGAGGAGGTGGGGGTTCGCCGGGGCCTGGTGGAGCAGGTAGTGTTCTGGGCCCGCCTGGCCCGGGAATGCGGCCTGGACGGGGTGGTGGCTTCGGCCCTCGAGCTGGAAGCCATTCGCAGGGCCTGCGGGCCGGATTGGGTCATCGTTACCCCGGGAATCCGGCCCCAGGGCAGCCGGAGTGACGACCAGAGCCGGGTGCTGACGCCGGGAGAGGCCGTACGCCGGGGCGCCTCCTACCTGGTGGTGGGACGTCCGGTAATTTCGGCCCCCGACCCGGTGGAGGCCGCTGTCAGCATACTGGGGGAAATGGGCGCCACATAGACAGTGTGGTGATGGTCGTAGATCACCATACCTGGCCTGGCACCCGGCGGTTTGCGAACATACTTGGCTAGGGTGTAGTCTACTGCCACTCGCTTGGCTTGGCGGGCCCGGCTGAAGTAAGCAGCGAGGCCCGCTGCTTCCTCCAGGGTGCGGTCGGGGACCGGCCGTCCCCTGGTGCGGATGAGGACATGGGATCCCGGGACATCCTTGGCGTGGAGCCAGATATCCTCCCCCTTAGCGAGCTTTAAACTTAAATAATCGTTCTGCCGGTTATTCTTACCCACGAGGATGGTAAAACCGTCGCCGGAAAGGAGCTGCAGGGGACGGGAAAGACCCGCGCGCTCCTTTTCTTTGGTTTTCCCAGAGGGTTTTTTGTCTTTTTCCTCGGGCGGCAGATAGCCCGCCCGGACCAGTTCCTGGCCGATCTCCTCCAGGTCTTCCAGGGTTTCAGCCATCTCCAGCGCCTGGGCCACCGAATTAAGATAGGCCATCTCCTCCCGCGTTTGTTCAAGCTGGAGGGCGGCCTGGAGGGCCGCGTTCTTAACCTTATGATAGCGGCTAAAATAGCGTTCGGCATTCTCTGCAGGGGTAAGGGAGGGGTCAAGCTCGATAGTTAACTCCGGGACTCCCGGGTCGTAAAAATTTTCGGCTGTGAAGGAATCCATCCCCTTCTTGAGGCGGTACATATTGGCAGCAATGAGTTCTCCGTAAAGCCGCCATTGTTCGGCTCCGGCAGCAGCCGCTACGGTTTCGGCCTGGAGGGCCTCTTTTTTTAAGCAGCGCCTTAGCTCTCGCTCGATAAGGCCGGACAAAGAACGCCTGCGACCGATGAAGAGATTTTCCCTTCTTTTCTCCTCGTAAAAAACTTCGCAGGCCTGGGAAGGGGACGGAAAAAATTCGCGGGCCAAGTCCCCGAACTGTAGAAGATTAAAGGCGGCAAAGGCCACCGCGGTTCTATCCCGGTTTCTGACGACCGTCGGCTGCCAGTTCGAGGGCTGCACGGACACCAGCACCTCCTGGAGGGCCTGCCAGAGGCGGGCTATTTCGTGCTCGCCGCAGACCTCGGCGGTTGTGTCCGGCGACAAACCAGCCCGGTGAAGGATTTCCACCGCAGTCTGGAGGCCTATGCCGTCGAGGGATTTTACTAGAAGGGATTTTAAGGACTTTTCCCAAGAGCCCTGGAAGATTATTCGGCTAAATTCTTCCGGATCCAGGCTCCGGGGGTCCCTCTTGCCCTGGGGCGGGGGAGGCACGTAGGGCCGGCCCGGGAGTACTTCCCGGTAGCGGCTCACGGCATGGGTGTACCGACGCAGGGCGTCGATGATGGTGCCGCCCGGTTCCAGGAGGATGATGTTGGAATGCTTGCCCATGATCTCCACCACCAGGATGCGTTGTACGCTGCGGCCCACCTCATCAGTCGAGGAGAAGTGCAGTTCTATTACCCTCTCCAGCCCAACCTGTTGTATGGCGGTAAGGAGACCACCCTGCACGTGCTTGCGCAGGACCATGCAAAACAGGGGAGGTTGGGGGGGATTGGGCGGGTTGGCGTCGGTAAAATGGAGGCGGCAATACTCCGCATGGGCAGACATTAGGAGTCTTTTAGTCTCCCGCCCCCGGCGCAGGTGAAGGATAATAGTATCTTTATCCGGCTGATATACCCGGTCCACACGACTACCCACCCAGGGGGAGAGTTCTGCCGTAACCGAGCTCAAGAAAAGGCCGTCCACAGCCACGGTAATTGCTCCTTTCGTTACTCCCGGAGAATCGCGGTTGCCGTCGGGAGCGGGTTGCCGGCTGAGGCCCGTTCCCGACCCTCGGCGAACCAGCGCCCTCTTTTACCGAGTATAGCACGAAGCCCTTCCTTTCACCTAGTTCTTTTCCCTGAAGGACAGGCATAAAGATTAACGTGGACCAGCCTTAGCAGTTAAAGGGGCGAGAGGACATATGCACGTCAAGAGCAGCCGGTGGTACCAGATGGAGCCTTCCCAGGCCCTTCAGGCTTTGCGGAGCAACGGGGAATACGGTTTGACGGGCGAAGAGGCCCGGCGACGCCTGAAGGAAACGGGTTTCAACCAGCTTCGCGGGAAATCCGGTGTTTCTCCATGGCAGCTTTTCCTCCGGCAATTCAGCGATTTCATGGTGTGGGTTCTTCTGGGGGCCACGGTGATCTCCCTTTTCTTAGGTGAAGTGGCGGACGCCGTTACCATTATTGCCATTGTCCTCCTTAACGCCTTTCTGGGTATAATCCAGGAATACCGAGCAGAACGATCCCTGGAAGCCTTGCGGGAAATGGCCGCTCCCTTTGCCCGCGTTATCCGCGATGCTCAGGTCCAGCGAATCCCGGCCCGGGACCTGGTGCCGGGAGATATCATCCTGGTGGAAGGCGGGGACCGGGTGCCGGCCGATGCCCTGTTGCTGTCGTCCAGCAATTTGGAGGTAGAAGAAGCCCCTCTAACGGGGGAATCCCAGCCGGTGGCTAAGGAGCCTGGCCCTTTGCCTGGGGAAGTATCCCTGGCAGACCGCCGCAATATGCTGTACATGGGTACGGTGGTCACCCGGGGCCGGGCTAAGGCCCTGGTGGTAGCCACCGGGATGGCCACCGAAATTGGAAACATTGCCGGCATGATCCAGGAGGTTAAGGAGGAAGAAACTCCCCTGCAAAAAAGGCTGGCTCAGGTGGGGAGCTGGCTGGTGCTGGCCTGTCTGGTCATCTGCGGACTGATGGTGGTTATCGGGCTGGGCAGGGGTGAAGACCCCTACCGCATGTTCCTGGTGGGGGTTAGCCTGGCGGTGGCGGCCATTCCGGAAGGCTTACCTGCCGTGGTGACGGTGTGCCTGGCCATGGGGGTCCAGAGGATGGCCCGCCGCCGGGCCATTGTACGGAAGTTGCCGGCCGTAGAAACCTTGGGCTGTGCCACCGTCATCTGCACCGATAAAACAGGTACTTTGACGACCAACCAAATGACGGTCCGCCAGATATGCGTTAATGACACGGTGTATGAGGTAACGGGTACGGGGTATACTCCCCACGGAGATATCTTACTAGACGGGCACAAAGCACCGGTAGACGGCCCCCTGGAACTCTTATTAAAAGCTGCTGCCCTGTGCAACAACGCCCTTCTGGAGAGGAATGGTTTGACCGTCGGAGGATGGTTTAGGGGGGGCCGCAAAAGGAATAGGGACTGGAAGATAAGCGGCGATCCGACGGAGGGGGCCCTACTGGTAATGGCTGCTAAGGGGGGGATCTGGCGGGAACAACTGGAGAAGAACGGTCGCAGGCTGATAGAGATCCCCTTTGATTCCGAACGCAAGCGTATGAGCGTGGTGTATGAGAGCCGCGGCAGGCGCAGGGTTTACGTCAAAGGCGCTCCCGATGTGCTGTTAAACCGGTGCAGTTCCCTCCTCCTGGAAGGAGGGCCCGTACCCTTAACCTCCCCGTGGCGCCGCAAGATTCAGGCCCAAAACGAGGTTATGGCCCGGAGGGCTCTGCGGGTCCTGGCCCTGGCCTACCGGGACCTTCCGCCTTCCCTTCCTCTGACACCCGAGGCCGTGGAGGAGAATTTAACCTTTATCGGCCTGGCCGGCATGAGCGATCCCCCACGGACCGAGGCCCGGGAGGCCATAGAGGTCTGCCGGCGGGCTGGCATCGAAGTAGTGATGATTACCGGCGATCACCGTTTAACGGCCCAGGCCATAGCCCGGGAGCTGGGCCTCCCGGCCGAAGAGAACAATGTAATGACGGGGACGGAGCTCGAGGCGTTAACCGACAAGGAATTGGCCGTCCGGGCCGGAGAAGTCGCGGTTTATGCCCGGACGTCGCCCTTGCAAAAACTGCGCATTGTCCGGGCCTTAAAGAAGATCGGCCATGTGGTAGCCATGACGGGGGACGGGGTGAATGACGCGCCGGCCATCAAGGAAGCCGATATAGGCATTGCCATGGGCCGGAGTGGTACCGATGTGGCCAAAGAAGCCGCATCGATGATTCTCGCCGACGATAATTTCGCGACCATTGTGGCGGCCGTAGAAGAGGGCCGGGGCATCTACAGCAACATTCGCAAGTTTATCCGCTATCTTCTCTCCTGCAACGTGGGCGAAGTATTAACCATGTTTGTAACGGCGGTAACCGGCCTGCCCCTGCCGCTCCTTCCCATCCAGATTTTATGGATAAACTTGGTCACCGACGGACTGCCCGCCCTGGCCCTGGGCATGGATCCCGGGGAGCCGGATTTAATGGCCCGGCCTCCCTATAGGTCGGGTGAGGGTATTTTTGCCCGGGGTCTGGGCTGGCGGATAATCTCCCTTGGCCTCCAGATCGGCCTGGTTACCGTATTGGTGTTCCTGGCCGGGCTGGCTTTAGGCGACGGCGATCTGGCCACGGCCCGCACCCTGGCCTTCACCACCCTGGTCTTTGCCCAGCTCTTTGCCGTCTACGAATGTCGCTCCGAAGACGCGTCGCCCTTTGCTGTGGGCTATTTCAGCAACAAACATCTGGTACTGGCCACCGCCTGCTCGGCCGTCATGCAGGTTTTGGTGATCTACTGGCCTCCCCTACAGAGGGTTTTCCACACGGCACCGCTTAACCTTTTTCACTGGGCTCTGGTGTTGCTGGCTGCGGGCTGGAGGACCTATCTCCAAGGAATAGAACATTATTTCCTCCGGCCGTTACGGCGGGTGGTGTGGTTGTATTTCCGGTGAAAATCCTGCCCCCTCGTCGAAAATCCATGGTAAAATAGCCTGAGGGGTGTTAAAATAGAAAAACGAGGCCAGGAAAGGTGTGGTGGGTTTCCTTGCATTTTACCAAGATGCACGGTCTGGGTAATGATTTTGTGCTGGTGAACTGCTTCCAGGAGAGGTTACCCGGGGATCCCGGGGAGGTGGCCCGCCGTGTCTGCCACCGGCGTTTTGGGGTGGGTGCCGATGGCCTTATTTTTCTCTTGCCCTCCCAGGTGGCCGAACTCAAGATGCGCATCTTCAACCCTGACGGCAGCGAAGCCGAAATGTGCGGCAACGGCATACGCTGCCTGGCGCGTTTTGCCTACGAAGAAGGTCTGGTGCCGGGGCCGGGCATCCGGGTGGAAACCCTGGCGGGAATCATAGTGCCCCAATTGATTCTAGAAGGAGGCCGGGTCTTGGGGGTACGGGTGGATATGGGGGAACCCCGCCTGGACCGCCGAGACATTCCTATGTCGGGGGAAGGAGAAAAGGCCATCGACATACCCCTAGAAGTGGAGGGGGAAATTGTTAAGGCCACCTGCGTTTCCATGGGCAATCCCCACTGCGTGCTTTTTGTCCCCGATGTTGACACCGCTCCGGTGAGCACCTGGGGCCCCTTCCTCGAAAACCACCCCTTGTTTCCCCAGCGAACCAACGTAGAATTTATAGAAATATTGAACCCGGCAGAAGTTAAGATGAGGGTCTGGGAGCGGGGTGCAGGGGAAACCATGGCTTGCGGTACCGGCGCCTGTGCCGCCGTGGTGGCGGCGGCCTTAACCGGGCGGACCGGCCGTCACGTGACGGTACACCTGGCAGCCGGCGACTTAGCCATTGAATGGGCGCCCGATAACCGGGTGTTCATGACCGGCCCGGCCGTCCGGGTTTTCGACGGTGTCTACCGGCAGGAAAGTTAGAGGAGGTTGGTTCTATCATGGAACAAGCCCAGCGCATTCAAAAGTTGCCCCCTTACCTGTTTGCCCGCATTGAGAAAAAAATCGAAGAGGCCCGGGAAAGGGGAGTGGACATTATAAGTTTAGGGATCGGGGACCCCGATATGCCCACCCCTTCCCACGTTATAGCCAAGTTAAAGGAAGAAGCCCAAAATCCTGAAAATCACCGCTATCCTACCTCTGTGGGCCTGCTGTCCTTTCGACAGGCCATAGCCGGCTGGTACCGGGAGCGGTACGGAGTTGAACTGGATCCGCGGTCGGAAGTGGTCACCCTGATCGGTTCCAAAGAAGGCATTGCCCATATTTCCTTTTGCTATGTTGATCCGGGAGATGTAAATTTGGTGCCCGATCCCGGCTATCCCGTTTACGGCATCGGTACCCTCCTGGCCGGGGGAGAACCCTACCTCATGCCCCTAAAGGAGGAGAGGGGTTACCTGCCGGATCTCGCGGCCATTCCCTCCGAGGTAGCCCGGCGCGCCAAGCTTATGTTCCTCAACTATCCCAACAATCCCACCGGGGCAGTGGTCCGGGACAAGTTCTTCCACGAAGTGGTGGAGTTCGCCAAGAGTTATGACATCATCGTTTGCCATGATGCGGCCTACAGCGAAATAACCTATGACGGTTATCGGGCCCCGTCTTTCCTGGCTACCCCGGGTGCCAAGGATGTAGGTATTGAATTTAACTCCCTTTCTAAGCCCTACAACATGACGGGATGGCGCCTGGGATGGGCCTGTGGACGTGCCGATGTGATAGAAGCCCTGGGCCGCCTCAAATCTAATATTGACTCCGGTGTGTTCCAGGCCGTCCAGTACGCCGGGATTGAGGCCTTAACCGGACCGCAGGACGGTCTGCGCGAAGTCTGCCGCGTTTACCAGGAACGCCGGGACCTGGTGGTGGACGGGCTGAACTCCATGGGCTGGCGTTTGTCCAAGCCCTTAGGCACTTTTTACGTGTGGGCTCCGGTACCGGCAGGCTACACCTCAGAGAGCTTTGCCGAAACCGTCTTGGAAAAGGCGGGAGTAATTGTGACTCCGGGGAACGGCTACGGGAGGCACGGGGAAGGATACTTCCGCATCGCCTTGACCATCGATAAGGAGCGTATTAAGGAGGCCTTCGTCAGGCTGCGCAGGGCCCTGGGGCAGGTCAGGTTCGATTGAGGGGTGAAGTTCTTGATCGCCAGTATGACCGGATACGGACGGGGTCAAGCCACCGGAGCCGGTACAGTGGTAGTAGTGGAAGCCAAGTCGGTGAACAGCCGATTTCTGGACATAAACATCCGCCTGCCCCGGGCCTATTTGGCCCTGGAGGATCCCATCCGGACGGAAATCAAAAAGCGGTTTGCCAGGGGGCATATTGACGTATTCGTAAGCATTAGCGAAGAAAATCCCGAAAAACAGCCCATATCCGTTGACAAGGGTCGGGCAATGGCTTATTATAGTGCTTTGAAGGAACTGGCACAGATTTTGGGTGTACCGGAGGATATTACCGCCGCCCAGCTGTTGACCCTGCCTGATGTCCTTATAATGGGCGGACCTGCCTGCCAGGAAGATACTTTATGGCCCGTGCTTTACCATGCTTTGGATACAGCCCTTGGTGGCCTGGTAGCGGCCCGCCTAGCGGAAGGAGCCCGGCTGCAGGAGGACCTGAAGCAGCGGGCCCGCACGGTGGAGCAGTATATTGAAGCCATAGGCCGGCGGGCGCCCCAGGTGCCCGTAGAATATGCGGTCCGGCTTCGGGAGAAAATCGCCCAGCTGGTGCAGGGCACAGATGTGTTAGATCCCGACCGCCTAGAGATGGAGGTCGCCCTGCTGGCCGAGCGCTGCGATATCCACGAAGAGCTGGTCAGGCTCAGAAGCCACCTGGAGGAATGGGGGGTGTTACTTGAGGGCCGAGGGGCAGTAGGGCGGAGGTTAGATTTTCTCCTGCAGGAAATGCTCCGGGAAATCAACACCATTGGCGCCAAAGCCAATGATCTGGAAATCAGCCGGATGGTGATAGCCGTCAAGGGTGAGCTGGAGAAAATGAAGGAACAGGTGCAGAACGTAGAATAAGATCCTGGAGGAGGCTATATGGACAAACTCATTAACATTGGGTTTGGCAACATTGTTTCGGCGAGGCGTATCGTCGCCATAGTCAGCCCGGAATCGGCCCCCATAAAACGTATTATCCAGGAGGCCCGGGACCGGGGAATGTTGATCGATGCTACTTACGGCCGCCGCACCCGCGCGGTCATCATTACCGACAGCGATCATATTATCCTTTCCGCCGTTCAGCCCGAAACAGTGGCCCACCGCCTGGCTTCCCGAGAATCCCCGGGCTCCGCGGAGGAGTCCGAAGACTAAATGCGGGGACTTCTACTGGTGCTTTCGGGGCCGTCGGGCGCGGGGAAGGGGACTGTTTGTCGGGTCCTGCGCCAGAGGTTGCCCCACCTGGGCTACTCCGTTTCGGCCACTACGCGGCCGCCCAGGCCGGGAGAGAAGGATGGGGAAAACTATTTCTTCCTCAAGCGCGAAGAGTTCCTGGCCCTTCTTGAGGAGGGGGCCTTCTTAGAATGGGCGGAGGTTTACGGCAACCTTTATGGGACCCCGCGCCGTCCGGTGGAAGAAGCCCTGGCCGGGGGGCAAGATATTATTTTAGAGATCGATACCCAGGGGGCAGCCCAGGTTAAAAAACACTATCCCGACGGCGTCTTCATTTTCGTCATTCCTCCCACCTTCAAGGAGCTGGAGGAACGGATAAGGAGGCGGGGAACGGAAACCCCGGAGGTTATCGCTACCCGGCTGGGATGGGTAGAAAATGAACTACAACAAATGGACCTCTATGACTACGTGGTGGTCAACGATGTTGTGGAGAGTGCCGTAGCCAAGATTGAAGCTATTATCACCGCGGAAAAGTGCCGCACGGCACGCTTCAAGGCATACTGGCAACAGCCTTTCTGGCATAAGGAGGCGCGATCAGGTGAACCGCCCGTCCATCGATGAACTGCTGCGGCAAATAAATAGCAAATATGCCCTGGCTGTCCTGGCCGCCAAGCGGGCACGGATGCTTACCCAGGAAAAGCTGGAGAATCTTTACCCCAAGGGCACTAAAGCGGTAACCGTAGCCCTGCAAGAAATCGCTGAAGGCAAGTTGAAGATGGAATGGGGCCGGAAAAAATCGTGAATGTCCTCCAGGGAAAAAAGATCATCCTGGGTGTCTGCGGGGGGATAGCGGCTTACAAGGCTGCCGATTTGTGCAGGCTGCTGGTAAAAGAGGGAGCCCGGGTACATGTTATCATGACGCGTTCAGGCCGAGAATTTATCACTCCCCTTACCTTGAGCACCTTGTCTGGCAACCCCGTCCTTACAGACACCTTTGATTCTGAGGATAGGAACCCCCTGGTCCATATCGAAGTGGCGGAGGGGGCGGATTTGCTGTTAATAGCCCCGGCGACGGCCAATATCATTGGCAAGCTAGCCGCCGGCATAGCCGACGATTTACTCACCACTACTGCCCTGGCGGTCACCTGTCCCGCTTTGGTCGCTCCGGCCATGAATGTAAATATGTATGCCAAGGCCGTGGTACAGGAAAACCTGGCTCTCCTCCAAAAGAGGGGATGGGGGATAATCGAGCCGGAGGAGGGAATCTTGGCCTGCGGCGCCGAAGGTAAAGGTCGGCTGGCTTCCCTGTCCGCGATCATGGCGTCCGTACGCAGGACCCTCAGCGTCCAGGATTTTGCCGGTCGCAGGATACTGGTTACGGCCGGGGGCACGAGGGAACCCCTGGATCCGGTACGATTCTTGAGTAACCGGAGCTCTGGCAAAATGGGCTATGCCTTGGCCCGGGCGGCCTGGGAGCGGGGAGCGCGGGTCATTCTGGTCAGTGCGGCCCCAGGCCTGGAACCCCCGTGGGGAGTCGAAATCTATCAGGTGGAAACGGCAGCCGAAATGGCCGAGCGGGTGCTGGAGCTATTTCCCTACGTGGACGTGGTCATCAAAGCGGCTGCGGTAGCAGATTTCCGCCCGGCCCAGCCGGTGCCGGAAAAGATAAAAAAGGGCGGTCGAGAATTCCTCACCGTTACCCTGGAGCCCACGGTGGACATACTGGCCGAACTGGGCAAGAGGAAGGAGAAGCAGATCCTGGTAGGTTTCGCGGCGGAAACCGACCGAGCCCTGGAACACGGGGCTCAAAAGATGAAGGCCAAGAATGTGGACTTGATGGTGGTCAACGATGTTACCCGGGAGGGAGCGGGTTTCGGCACCGACACCAACCAGGTTACTTTACTCTATCCCGACGGTCGCCGGGAGGAGTTGCCCTTGCTGCCTAAATTGGAAGTAGCCCACCAAATTCTGGACGCCATAAAGGCTTTGCCGGCATTGGCCGAGTAAACGGGATTTTAAAGGGAGGAGTGACAACTTGGGACGCAGACTTTTTACTTCGGAGTCCGTCACCGAGGGCCATCCTGATAAAATGGCGGACCGCATTGCCGATACGGTTCTGGATGCCATTCTAGAGAAAGACCCTTGGGCTCGCGTGGCTTGCGAAGTGCTGGTAAGCACGGGTTTAGTTTTGGTGGCCGGACAGATTACTACTGATTGTTATGTAGATATTCCCCGGGTGGTGCGGGAAACGGTACGGGATATAGGCTACACCCGCGCGAAATTCGGCTTCGACGGTGACACCTGTGCGGTGGTTACTTCCATTGACGAGCAGTCGCCCGACATTGCCATGGGAGTTGACCAGGCGTGGGAAAAGCGGACGGGCCTGGAGGATGACGAAGCGGCAACCCTGGGGGCTGGAGACCAGGGGATGATGTTCGGGTACGCTACTAAAGAAACTCCCGAGTTGATGCCCCTTCCCATTTCCCTGGCCCACAAGTTGACCCGCAGGCTGGCCGAGGTGCGCAAGGAGCGCATCCTACCCTACTTGCGGCCGGACGGGAAATCACAGGTTACGGTGGAGTACGAAGGGGACAAGCCCGTAAGGGTGGACACTGTGGTAATCTCTGCCCAACACCGTCCGGATATAGATTTAGAAGACTTGAGGGAAGGAATACTGCATGAAGTAATCTATAAGGTCATTCCCGAAGAAATGCTGGATAAGAAGACTAGGTACTTTATCAACCCCACAGGGCGTTTTGTGATAGGAGGGCCCCAGGGCGATACCGGCCTTACCGGGCGAAAAATCATTGTGGATACTTACGGTGGTATGGCCCGGCACGGCGGCGGAGCCCTCTCGGGAAAGGACGCTACTAAGGTGGACCGGTCCGGAGCCTATGCCGCCCGTTATGTGGCCAAGAACATCGTTGCCGCCGGGTTGGCCGACCGCTGTGAGGTTCAAGTTGCCTATGCTATAGGGGTAGCCCGCCCCGTCTCCATAAGCATAGACACCTTCGGAACTGGCATCCTGCCCGACGACCGGTTGGTGGAGATAATCAAGGAGCACTTCGACTTAAGGCCAGGGGCCATTATTCGCGATTTGGGTTTACGTCGGCCTATTTACCGGCCCGTTTCGGTGTACGGGCATTTCGGGCGGGAAGATTTGGACCTTCCATGGGAGCGCCTGGACAAGGTGGAAGCCTTGCGCGCCGCGGCGGGAGTTTAGGGTGGCGGCGCGAAAATACGCCGGGCCCCGGGTTACCCGGCGGGGCAAAGTAATTGGTATTAGCAATAAGTAGGACGGGAGGCGGCGGAAGGGAGCGGCCACGAAGGCCTTGGGAAGGTAACGAAGGCAGGTTTTCGTGGCCGTTGTAGTTTTCCGGAGGCCGCGGGGGAGGAGACTCAGCAGTGCAATTAATAACCATTTTTTTGACGGCCTTTACGGTAGGACTTTCCGGGGCCATGATGCCCGGCCCCCTTTTAACGGTGACCATTGGGGAAGCGGCTCGGCGTGGATTTCTAGCGGGGCCGCTCCTGGTTCTGGGTCACGGTATCCTGGAGGGCGTACTGGTGGTCGCACTGGCTATGGGCCTGGGATCCTTCTTTGCCATGGATACTGTGGCCAGAGTCATCGCCATGATTGGCGGGGTCTTCTTGATTTACATGGGTTGGGGAATATTTCGTGATGCGTGGTATCACCGAGTGACCCTAAACGTAGATCCTGCCCAGGCAGATAATCCAGAGGAAACCAGTTCCTCACCTCGCAAGTACATGAACCTGGTCCTGGCCGGCGTCCTAGTCAGTCTTTCCAACCCCTACTGGACGTTATGGTGGGCGACTGTGGGTTTGGGTTACATAGTGTTGTCCTTAAAACAGGGAGTACCCGGCCTGGTAAGCTTCTTTAGCGGGCATATCTTATCCGACCTGGCCTGGTACAGCCTGGTAGCGGTAGCCGTAGCCAAAGGCCGGCACTGGGTGACGCCTGTGATTTACCGGGGAATACTGTTAGTTTGCGGCCTGTTTCTGATTTTCCTGGGCGGCTCCTTTACGTTTTGGGGCGTGTGGGGGTAACATACCTAAATTTTCCGGGAAGGAATATTCTTTCTGGGGTCCGCAGAAATTGCAAGGATGTCGTCCCTTGTGCTATATTTATTTAGAGGTGGTCGTCATGATTATGGACCCCGCAACCCTTAGACAGTTAGCCGCCAGCATCATCTATCGAGCGGTCCTCGACTTAATATACAAGGATGAAAGTTCGCCGTATTGGCATAGCGCTAAGACCTTCTTTGATTCAGCATGGTTTGAAGATTTAGCGGAATACCTGGGCTACGATACCGCTGCCGTGAAAAAGGCCGTGGAAAAGATCTGTGCCAATCCCCAGCACTACAAGGCCCTGTTGCGCTCTCTCAACTAAGACTTTGTCCCTCCCTTTAAGCCTTTTGTTTTTGTTTCTCTCCTTTTGACTTCTTGTTAGTGTTCTGCCTCCCACCTTATGTAACCCCCTTCTTTACTACCTAGCCTTATGAAGCATGAAGTTAAGACGTCGGGGATTACCAAAATTAAGACTCGTTCTTCTTTATGGCCGTCACAGGACAATATATATAATATATGGGTTTACTCCTAGTAGTAGTACCATAAGGTATACCAGGGCTCCGGCATGGGGCGTAAGTCTTGGCCGCCATGAGGTGGCCTTATTCTTGCTGGAGGTGCCTCGTAATGTCAGTCCAGGTCTCGGGTACCATTAGTGGCTTTCAGGCTTCAGAAAAATGTTCTGTTGATCACACAAAAAACAGCCCCCTCGAACAGGGGGCTAAAAGAATAGGAATTTTGAACAGATTTTAGTCATCCCCAAAGAAGAGCAGGATGAGGATTAGGAACAGTATAAACGCAAATTTGCCTTTTCCACCAAATATACCGTCCATAAAGACCATCCTTTCTCATTTTTTAATACATCGTATGAGGCCGGCGGAGAAGTGTGAGTGTTAACATCTAAATTTGGATCTCGTTGAGGACGGTGCAGCGGAGGTGGTACCTACGGACACTGCTTATCCTAAATAAGAGAAGCCCCTGGGCCTGCGGGTTAACTGCAGGTCCGGGGGGCTTCTTATGTTTAGTAATAGGTTTTTACTAAATTGCAGGAGGTTACGGCGGAGCTATAGACTTAGCAGTGTTCATGCTTTAATAATTCGACGAATCAGCCCAAATTCCTCTAGAATAAACCATAAGGTGAAAATATTTCTTCCTGATGCTTTATATTACAAGATGGTGCGTGCTTTTA